>NZ_CP021425.1:6282500-6379281 GCF_002162375.1 Oleiphilus messinensis
ATCAGACTCAACAAATCAGTATCCTGATCCAATTGAGCAAGTTTACGGACCCAAGTCAAATAGCCTAACGCCAATCGGTGGTAATTATGTGAGGGCTGTATATAGCCACCATCCTCATGCCATTGACTTTCCAATACCTCAATCAAATATGCCCGCCCTCGTTTTCGCCACTGAGCAGCTTGAGGCAGTCCGGAAAACAAGATACTCGGTAGATAGAATCCGAGAATTCCGGCCAGGTAATGATTGTTGGAAATACAACGACGAGCAAACTCAATATCTTCAAAACAAAAATACGCGCAACAGCTGATTTGATCCATCAAAGTATCAAACCACGACTCAGTCAAAAGTCCAGCATGCTCTAGAACATAAAGTGTGTATATTGCCATCAAACCACGGATGGCCACCTCCTGCTCGCTGACCCAGTGAGGACCTTGATTAATCGGATTCAGCTCTGAAAAAGACTGCCACTGTGCCATCAACCGATCGATCAACTGAATATCTTTACTGACTAGATAGGCACGCACAATATCAGGAACATGCAGAAACCGAGCGAACTCCCAACAGTTTTTGATATCACCCGTCGGACCAGGCTTGGCACGTTGCAACACTTCACTCGCATGGCAAGGTTGCCAACGGTAGCCCGACTTTGGATCAATAAACCAATCTATCGGCCAACTGTAGTCCGCTCGCCATCCTCGAAACGCCAGGATTTTACCAATAGCCGCGTCTCGACCTCGCTCAAGGATTCTGATGCGGTCAGATGCAGTGAGCTGCGTATACAAAAAATCTTCAATCTCCGAGAGATTTTCGCCAATAAAGGGCTTTTGATTCTCCCGCCACACTTCCATTGTAAAAGCACCGTTGTTGCGAAGCCGTGAACCTAAGGTGGTAGTGGCTCGCACCGGGTGTTGCATTTTGGCTAATCCAGATTTCTGAGACAGGACTCGCTTAACTCGAAAAAGAAACGCGGCGCTACCGATCAACTGTATTTCTTTAAGGAGTCCAGAGGCCCGCTTAAAAGGATTTTGCAGAGTACTGGGTTGATGTGATTTTGCAGACATGGAACTTGATGTTACAGGCATTAAACTGATCAGCACCTCGCATCAGACGTCGTCAATTGGGTACAGAGTTTATGCAGTTTGGTCGCAAGCGACTTGAAGTTCAGTTCTTCGCGTGCATACAAGAGGCCAGCCTGTCCCATTTTTTTGCGTTCCAAGACCGATTTTGATTTTAATTCAAGCACAGCAGTCACTAACTCCTCTGGGCTGTCAGGTTTGACCTTCACACCAGCACCAATCCCCGTAACCGGATCAAAACTGGAATTTATGCCGTAGATTACGGGTTTGGCACTGGCCAGATAATCCATTAATTTATTCGGGGTCGGTCCGTATTTAAACAGGGGCAAGTCCTTTAACCCCATGTAGGCAACGTCAATTTCTTGATAAAACCCCATAATGACATCTTTATTGACATACTCATAAAACCTGAGGTTCTGCAATTCATGCTGCTCAGCCATCTCAACAATTCGCGCTTTATCCGGTCCTTCACCAACCAAATAGAAAAGTACATCATCTATCCCATGTTCTCGCAATCGGATACATGCCTGAACAATACACTCCAGAGGATTTGCCAAACCATGGCTGCCCGCATACCCCACAATAAAATAACCCTGCTTCCGCAAGGATCGAATCTCATCATTTAATGGATGCTCTAAGGTTACCGATTCAACCTCTCCATTGTCACTCAACTCTATACCGTTTGGCAGGTAGGCGAAACGATCTTTCTCGAGCCCTTGAGCAAACATATATTGATCTGCAGAGTGCCAAAGTGAAATGACTAAATCTGAATTCCGATACGCAATACGCTCGAGCCAACCAAACAGCTTACTTAGAGGATGGCGGGCACTAATTGACCCCAACTCCACTAGCATTAAGGGCCAGAGATCACGGACCTCAAAAATGACCGGCACTTTAAACTTACGTTTCAAATGCATCAGATTCATAACGATAAAAGGATGTGGCGTTGATCCCATGACAATACCTGGGCGGCCGATCAAGCGGGTAATACGATTACTAAAAAAAACGAGGCGAGCCGTGAAAGCAACCGTATTCCATAACCGGGCCACACCATTCCCCTCATAGCGGGGAACTTTTATCCATAAAAATTGAACACCATCTACTTCTTTCAGCAAAAAGGAATCTTCAACTGATGGCGGTTTCGTATACAAATGATGAAAAGAGGCACTGATAATTGTCACCTTATGACCTAACTTGACAAGATGACGAGCCAGAAAAAAATGACGGTATTCCATGCCATGTTCAAGATTGCCACTGTAATGATTGATAAGCCAAATATCAGGATACATAGCCAAGTTCCTGCAAAACTTCACCGGCTACGGAATATATAATCTTCAGCTCTTCACTTGAAAAAGCTTCCCGCCATTTATCAGCACTGCCGTCATTGATCTGGGTACAAATATGCTGTTGAAAATCGGGAGCAGTCGGATCAATATCCAAAAAAGAGGCGATACTATTGAAAACATTTTCTGGATCAGCCACAACATCTTCATAACGAATCTGCATGATTTGTTCAGCAGGTATCCGGCTGGCAAAAGCTGATTTCACAGAAACCTGCCACTGTTTAGCGCAAACACCAACCAAAGGTAACACATCCATATCTGATGCTAATTCTGGCCAAACTGGTCCCCAGCTCATTGTGTGCCCACGCCCACTCACAGCGCCTTTAATTCGGTTAAGTCCATATTCTAGTGCCATTTTTGGTAGACGTGACAAGGGAATAGTTCCTGCTTTTTTCATCAAGTAGCCCGCCTCTGGTTTCGCCTGCCAACGGATCAGCGCCGAAGCGACAACCGCCCGTCCATCCCGAACAATATGAACTATTTTGGCATCAGGGAGTACTGCATGGACAAAATCAATACGCATAACATTGGCCGCTGTTTTTTCTATCAGCCTTTTTTTCCCAGTGCTAGCCAAAATGCGAGCAAGTTCACTACGAATATATTGCGCATTTTCAGGGGTAAAATGCACCTGAGCATCGAGCATGTCGTGTTTAATATTACTGATGCCATAGTGCCAAAGCCCATTCATTTCATACGGAACGAGCCCCAAATCCGGATGCCTCGATAGTGCATCCCGCATCATTGTTGTGCCGGAACGAGCAGCTCCGACAATTATTACCGGATTAGAAAGATTAGAGCCGATTGCCTTACCCTCAGTGAATTTCCCTTTATTTTGAAGCACTAAAACACAAAAATTGCGCTCGCTGAGTATGGCCCATAAAAGAAATTTTCGCCAACTGGGCGAAGTCAAAATGCACTACACGCAAAAGACTGGCCCAGTTTTCCCTAGACAAAAAATGTCAGTCAGGTGTCAAAAAGTGTGAGAAATTGATTCGCGTCTTAAACTCGGTGTGACTTCCTCAGCATTCGTTTTCTGAACAGGCCGAGCAGAATCTGAGTATCTGCCAACCTGTAAAAGACATCTACTTTCAAAACTTGAACAGAATTCCAATCCTCACCGTGATCCTTTCCACGAAATGGCTATGTATTCAAGCTGATATCGCGATACTGGAGCAATACTTGCGATTGTTTTGGAAAGTCCCACGAGACAAACAAATGAGAACGAAGAAAGCCGCGGCTTTCAGAAAACTAGACTTCTGAATCAGAATCTTAAGGAATCAACAATGAACAATATTATTAAATCAGTTTATAACTTGACCTATTACCTTATGGAAAAACTTTCCTTGATAGGCGCATTTGTACTCGCCCTATATATCTGTAATCCAGGCGGCATACTCGGTTGATTACCTAAGAAGCCTACACTCCCAGAAGCATGCCACATGGGTAGATGTTAATATTGTTAGTACATGGACAGGTCAGGCAGATTTCGCGTGACCACGGCTCCCCGAGAAATCACCGTTTGAATTTGCTGAAGCGCATCAATATTTTCGCTGGGCATGCCCTTGATCAATAGCAGATCAGCAGGCGCATCCACCAACACTTTTCCGAGGTGGGCCTGGCCGGTCCAGTCAGACAGAACCTGCCCGGGTAAACTGGTTGCTGCTTGCAGGGCTTCAGCCGGAGTGTAGCCACACTGGGTGACAAGCAGTTTCAATTCGAAATAGGCTGAACTGCCTGCCGGTGCACCGAACAGTGGAGAATCCGTTCCCATTAACACCGGCACACCAGCCCTACGCATTCGCTCACACCCCCGGTATGACTGATTGCGGTTATTGGCGATATGGTCTGCGTATTCCGCCATCGCCGATGTGATCGCCTCTGGAGCGGTAAACGATTCAACGATCATCTGATCCATTACTCTGGCATCGTGTGCTGTAACCGGGTTAAGACCCTTTTTTACCGCCGCAATATTATCGAAAACCCGTAATGTACTGACCACCGGCGTTTCGCTCCTGGCAAGCTCCGCCAAAGTTTCAGCTTGTAATTCCGATTGGTTCACGCTGTGCGCAATAACGTCGACACCGGCATTCAACGCCGTTCTTAAATTCGCATCCGAACCGATATGGGCTGCAACCGGTAAGTGTTGCCGATGGGCTGCAGCAACTATCCGCTTGGCACTTTCGGCACTGAGCATGGGTGAATCAAGGGGAATACTGTCCACCATGATTTTTACCAGCGTGCTTCCGGACTCCAGACGATCTTGAATCAGGACATCCATATCCGATTCATCGTTTACTTCATCCACCATCAATGCCTTTATCAATGAATTCATCGGCCAGGCCAGAGATTCATCAATAAGTGGTCCCGGATGGCTTTGTTCTGCCGTAATCTGACGACCTGCATAAAACAAACGCGGCCCGGTGATCTCCCCAGTTGCAAGCTCACCGTTCAGTTTTTCCAGTAATTGCGGAATCCCGCCCAAATCCACAACTGAAGTGACGCCCATTGCCAAAAATGCAGACAATGTATACTCCGGCGTATAAAAAACCGGTTGCCATGGCGGTGCCTCAGTGCCACCGACATGGACATGAAAGTCAATCAAACCCGGCATCAGGGTCATGCCACGGCCTTCAATTTTGACATCTGCGCTATGCTCAGGATCATGGTCGCGGATCGCCGCAATACGCCCGTCTTTGAGCAACACATCCCGATGGGTCAGCAGGGGATGAGCCGCGATCCCATCAAACACGGCAACATCGGATATTAAAATATCAGCTTGCATGCCAGTTTCTGAAATCGGTTCCCGATCTGAAAGACTGACACAGCCAGAAAAAAAAATACTACAAATTACAGGTATTACAGCTTGCTTAAGGGAAATATCCAAAATATTCAATTTCACTCTCCCGGCGTTATTATCTGGCATCCAACAGTCCCTGGTGCCTTTTATCGTAATTAGAACAGGCGTGCATTTTAATAACAACGAGTAATATGTCTGTGCGAATGCCTGCATTTTCATTAATTTGTCACTGAAATTTAACTCAACGTTGGTGTTTTACACATAGATTGAAAGGTCATTCGAATCCATTGATCTTTAAAAGGAGTAATACATGAAGTGGTATTTGAAGATCACTACGGGTTCAGCGACAGTACCAGTCTGACACAAGTGGGCAACCTGACTATTGAGGAACGGGTTTACAAAGGCACGACCATCGATCTGGGCTCGTTCGACGCAGACGTCAGCTTGACCCTGTGGTACAACGGTACGCCAAGTGGATCGCAAACGCCTGTAGTTGCAGAAATCTCATTTAAATATGAGGATTCGAATGCCAGTTACTCCCGAAAGGTCGTAAACCGGGCAAAAACGGCCTTCGAGGCAATACAAAACCTTACAACCTGGACTGACCCAAACTCCAAAACCAAAACCCGCTTTGTCTACGATTACGACACGAATTTCTGCGATTAAGCGCGCCATTGTGCAATGGGGAGCCTCTTGCCTGTTGAGGATCTCAACATCTTAAGCCATTAAACACCTCTGAAGCGCCCCTGAATTCAATCAAGGAAAGCGCAGAATGCTGGGCTACCGTTCTGACGCGACCAGATATAACACATATTTGCACATATATTTATTTTGTGTAATATTAGAATGACTTGATCAGCATCGCCCACAGGACGCGTCTCATGACCCAAACTCTATCATTGTCAGATTACCTCTCAAAAGACGAGATTAAAGCGTTTACCGCGCGATCGGATGTGATGGGATGGCTCGCAATCATAACGGCCTGGAGTGGGGTCGCACTTATTTTTTGGGCAATGGCGCTCGCCAGCCAGGGGCCGCTCTGGGTTGCGATTCCCGGTGTCGTGCTGGGCAGCATTTTACTCGCGGGCCGGCAATTGGCGCTCTCCATCATTGTGCACGATGCCGCCCATGGCACCTTGTTTAAAACACGGGCATTGAACTATCGACTTACCGACTGGCTTTGTGCCCGCCCGCTCTGGAATGATTTGGCAAAATACCGGGTCTACCACCTTGTTCACCACACCCGTACCGGAACCGAAGATGATCCGGATTTGATTCTCAGGGCAGGCTACCCGACAACCCGGGCATCACTGACACGAAAATTTCTCCGTGACTTGAGTGGTATTGTCGGATTGAAATATATACTGGGGCGAATACTCATGGATGCGGGCGTGCTGAAGTGGACCGTAACCGGGGAAGTGGTTTGGTTGCCCCGTGATAAAACAGGCAAATTTGAGCACATTAAACAGTTTTTAAAAAACAGTGCGCCCATGGTTTTAAGCAACCTGATCCTGTTCAGCGTATTGGCGCTGTCTGGACACGGGTGGTTGTACTTGTGCTGGGTAATTGCCCACTTGACCTTTTTTATGCTGTTCATGCGCATTCGGTCGATGGCCGAACATGGAGACTGTGAACGCAGCCTCGATATGTTTAAAAACACACGCTCCATGCGAGCCGGTTGGCTGGTCCGCGCACTGGTTGCGCCAATTGGTGTCAATTATCACATGGAGCATCATTTATTGGCCTCGTGCCCTTATTTTCGCCTGAAAAAGCTACATAACCTGCTCCGCGCCCGGAATGCCGTTCCCGAGGCTGTCAGCTATGGGGAGGTCATAAAAATGATGTCCCGGCTCAATCCCCAAGGCCAGGTTTGACCACTGGCGCAAAAGAATAGAGGTGGATTCCCAATGTCTGATACCGATTCAACAGCAAAACGCCCTCGCATCACAACCATCCTGTCCAAGTCCGAAATTCAACGGCTTACGCAGAAATCAGATCTGATGGGAGGTTGGGCGATTGTCTCAACCTGGGGGGGTATCGCCCTGATCTTCGCGTTAATCGCGTGGAGTTGGCAACAGTCTCTGATCGTCGCCATTTTAGGTACCTTGGCGGGCGTCGCACTCCTCGGCGGACGCCAATTGGCGCTGGCCATATTGACCCATGAAGCCTGCCATAAAACACTCTTTAACACCCAATGGGCAAATGATGTGCTTACAGACTGGCTATGTGGGCGCCCCATTGCACTGGATCTGCAAAAGTATCGGGCCCACCATTTTATCCATCACACCCAGACCGGCACACCGGAAGATAGCGATATTTCCCTGATTGCCGGGCTGCCAACAACCCGCGCCTCACTGCGCCGCAAATTCACCCGTGATCTACTGGGCATAACCGGCGCCAAGTTTCTGCTCGGCAGAATCCTGATGGATGCCGGTATTCAAAAATGGACGGTAGCGGCGGATGTCACCTGGTTGCCACAAACCCATCGTCGTTGGTATCACCAACTGGGCACGTTTTGCAAAAACGCTTATCCGACCCTGCTGACCAATCTTGCATTGTATTTCATGCTGGCCGCTGCTGGATTTGGTGAATTGTATTGGGCATGGATTGCGGCTTATTTAATCCCCTACCCTCTATTTATTCGCATCCGGGCCCTGGCGGAGCATGCGGTAACAGAACAAACTCCGGATGTATTTCGAAATACCCGAACTACCCGGGCAGGCTTACTGGCCCGGACATTTATCGCGCCGTTCAATGTTAATTTTCATATCGAACATCATGCCATGGCCTCAGTGCCCTACTTTCGTTTACCTGAATTCCACCGAATCCTCAGAGTCAGAAAAATCACACCGGAGCCACCGAGTTATCGCACGGTGCTTAAACAGGTTTCTTCAGCGTAGTGTCGTTTTTTTCCTGGTTTTAAACGCGATAAACTGTGATACGTTCCAAACTGTGGTACGCTCTGTTAAGGCCAGCATTACATTAGCAGAAGGATATCCGCGTGGTAGGTCATCTCGTCATTGAAATTGATCAGAAGGCACACGAAAACCTCAAAGAAATGGTTGATACCATTCGACAGTCTGATTCACCGAAATCCCATACAGGTACAATCGTACAAAAACTAATTACCGTAACGGAATACTTCAACGAATCTTATTTCTTATACCCGACTCGGGCCATCAAGGTATCCGAAAAAACCATCAAGATGATTGAGAAAGCAACACAAATCGGACTGGGTATTCAAACCACGCTCTTAAAACGCTCCTTTGCCCGATTTTCAGAAGATGAACTCCATCATATCGCCAACTTTGCAGAAGTCCGCATGCCTGTGGCGGTCAACGGCCAGTATTACCTGTATATTCCTGTCTCGGAGGCGTTATTACTGGAAGGCGAGAAACTGGTTGCTCAAATTCGAAGCAATGACTCAAGAGACGAGATTATCAAAGTACTCACTTCACTATCCAATCAATCCCTGGCCGCGATTATTGATTACAACTTCGTGCAGGTTTTACGCGAGATGGGGGCTAAAAAGTTCTTTATCCGACTGGTTCAGTGGGCCAGTCAGATCTGGCTGACAATGAACGGTCGGGAAGTCAGGAAGCTTGCCAGCGCCTTAACCCCGGAGCAACTGCACCGCTACGCCGAAATCATTGAGGAACGGGTGCAACGGCAATCCCGCCCTGAGTTCATTTGATACGTGGACTTTGTATTACACCCAGGGATTCAGAATACGGTGAAACATTACCCATCACCTCATCAAATGAAACCGTAAGCTCACCGAGTAATTTACCAATATCAAACTCTGGCAATTGATCCAGGCAACTGATGACGAGCCGATTTTGCACAGATGGCCACGGATGATAATTGCGATCACAGTCCAGTGCGTAATTAAGCAGTGCTGAATCCAGTGCGCCACACCGAAATGCCCCCTGATAAAAATTGTGTTGATTGGCTTCATGCTCGTTATTGACCAAGACAACGTTGTTTTCCGAACTCATCGGGCCATTGCCATGGCGGGTTTGATAACAACGGGTCAGGTAATTTAGGGTGATCTGTTGCGCTTGTACCTGAAATTGTTCCAGGAACGAAAATGCATTTCTTGAGGTTGTGTAGCTTCGGGTAACATGAGGAAAGAAGCCATGGGACTGATCCAGCAATACACCTTGACTGCCCTCGAAAACTAGCCGGTCAACGTCACAGACACATTGATCAAAACGCCGTACCTGAATCCACTGGGTCGCTTCCAGACAGACATCGATATATTGGTCGTCTTCATAACCGTTTAGTTCTGTCCGGTAGGCATCCTGTATTTTCGGCTCCAGTGCACTCACCCGCCTCTGATAATAATCGGCAATACCATTCAGCTTTTGCTGTACCACCCAAGCGTACTGTAAATCCTGAGCAAACAACGGGACGCCATCATCATGGCGTTCAACGGTAGCACCGAAGCCCACCCCGCAGGAGCCGTGGGCATTCTGTTGCTCGAGTGCTCGATTGAACGCGATATCATAAGGCGTCGTTACCATGACCTGCGGATCCAGATACAACACCGGGTTGTACTCTGTGAGCCGTTGCCGCTCCATCAACATTCCGGGTGGGAAAAATGTGGTTTGAGCAGTGTAATACGTCGGAACACCTCTAAATGTGCCTGAACCGAAGTGGCTGAATATATGGCGCTTACCCTCAAACCAGACCGTGTGCCCCACCTGATGACCACCGGAGAAGCGCACGACCAGACTGCGCTCGGGATTTTGAGCACACAAGTAATCCACCATCACCCCCTTGCCTGAATCGCCAAAACCTAAATCAATGACCATTTCGACCGCCTTGATCTGGTCCAAAACTACGCTACGCCTCAAAGGATGATCTCCTCACCATTCGGAGTTAACTTTTGATCAGTGGATTTAATGCAACGGTTTTGTGTTTCAAGATCCCGAATCACACACTCCGCTATGCGCTTCGCCACCGTCCGATAATCTTCAATTTCGATAAATTGCTGGCCTAGAAGATCTCGCCACCCGGCTTTGCGGTGCTCACTTTGGCTGGCCTGATTATGCAAAAGATGAAGGTGATAAACCTGATATTGTGCTTGCGCTTCCTGCAGAATTTCTGCAGTGGAGACAGTTCGCGCCTGATCTTCCGGCGTCAGTCGACGAATCACATCACCCGGAATATCCCCGAGGCAGGGTTCATCGCCAATGGTAAAGACGTAACCTTTTTGTTGGCGCTTTTCGAAACAATCGATTGACGTGTGACGTGCTGCAAATAAATAGGCAAGATTATAGGACTCACCGTTATTACCGCCGCCGCCCTGTTCAAGATAAACCCGCGTTAACCAGCGATCCAGCAATTCTGCGGAGGACTCGAACTGCCCCACCTGCAGGGGGGCACGGTCATAGACAAAATCTCCCAAGCCAAGAAACAGAACCTGCGGGTGCTCAACACCGGCCTGGATCAGCGAGCCCATTAAATCCGGTAACGTATTTTTTACAATGTCTTCCGGCACAAAGCCCATACTACCTGTGACATCCAAACCGATGATGATCGCCAATGATTCAGGATGTTCCGTTGAATCCCTCGATTCACGGATCTGAATTCGTCGGGGATCCATTTCCGTATCCAGTTGGCGTGATTCAAAAATCTGCTTACGGGTTTTACTGGAATAGGACTTTCTGGTCCTGAGTGCGATGTACGCTTCATTCGTGTAGTGACCATTTCCCATTGCTCAATCCTCCCCAAACAAATAAGAATATCGTTTCTCGGCAATCTCCAGTTTGATTTCCAGATTGCGAATCTTAACCCCGAGTTCCAGCTCTTTATCCACATAAGCACGGGCATCAAATTCCGATGCCAGCACCAAACTATTGGCGTCTTCCGGACTCAGGTCCAGCATGTTGTCCTGCTCTCTTCGCAGCCGTTTGATCTGGATTGCGAGATCCTCTACTTCACGTTTAAACATCAATTGGGCAATTTCCGCGATTGCCGTCGCCCGGTCTTCACGGATCTGGGTATTGTTACGTTTAAGTGAAGCCAGAAATGCCCCGGGTTGCGTTGATAATTCATTTGCCATGACTCATCTCCTCATCCATACCATCCATACCATCCATACCATCCATACCATCCATACCATCCATACCAATTAAGTGACATATAGACACTTAATAACAATAGTGGCAAATAGTCACTAATGCGTCAAGACTTATTTCACAGATCATTGCGACTCGGACTCGAGCACGCTAGTATTTGCGCCAGCAAAAATGGACAGGAGAAAACGGAGCACGCCAGGGAGAGGGCACGAATCAACTATCGGTAGCCATGCCATGAATGAAGCGCAGTATCTCGCAAACTATGATCGATCCCGTTATGACTCACCACTGATTACAGTGGATGCGGCACTGTTCACCTTCCACGAAGGACAGTTGAAAGTGCTGATGGTGGAACGTTCAAATTTCCCGGAGAAGGGTAAATGGGCTCTGCCCGGCGGTTTTATCGATATGCAGCAGGATCAGTGCCTGGAAGATACGGTCATTCGAAAGCTCAAAGAAAAAACCGGCGTATCCCCCCCCTATCTTGAGGCTCTGAATACCTTTGGCAATGCACAGCGTGACAAACGCGGCTGGTCCGTTACGGTATGCTATAGCGCGCTTATCGCGCACCAGAACTGTGAAAGCCATATCAACACCGTGGCCGACGCACAATGGGTGGGTTTTGATCAGTTAACGCGAATGGATCTGGCTTTCGATCATTTGGACATTATCCACTGCGCACGGGAAAGGCTGAAGCAAAAAGCTCTGTATTCCATCGTCCCCGCCTATGCATTACCGGAAAAATTTACTCTGCCAGAACTTCAACGCCTGCATGAAGTACTGATCGGCAAAGCCATTCAAAAGAAATCCTTCCGGCGTCGTATAGATCAAGCCGGTCTGGTTGAGGATACGGGGGAAAAGCAGGTTGATGCGGGACGCCCGGCAGCTTTGTACCGGATGAAAGAAAACTCTGGGGAATACACCTTCATCAGAAATCTCGAAAGCTAGGAAGTTCGAATCTTAGCGCGGTGATCACGGCGGTTTTACAGGTAGCGGAAGGCCCATGCATCAGCGTGCTCACACCACCGCAAGCGGTTTGAAAACCATCAATACGAAAATTATCAGGATCGCCAAAAATGCCGGAATGCCGAGCGCCGTCCACAGTCTCATGGTCTTTTTGAAGCCCTCACTCAAAGCCCCCTCTGCCATCGCCTGATCGGCATAAGCCTTTAACCGGTACTGGAGGTAGACAACCGGTAACCAGCACGCGCCGATAAACACGAACAAACTGATCACCGCCAAAAGCCACGGGGCAGTGTACGAATACTGCAATACATTAACCAGCATCATCCCGGTCACAAACTGGACAATGACCGCCGGAAAGGTAAACAACCAATCGGCCAGGACAACATGTTTCGTAGTCACCGCGATGGCCTGAATGTTGTTCGATTTAGTTGCCATAAACATAAAGAATGCGATACCGGTTCCCGTACCGGCGACAACGACAGCCGCCAGAATGTGGATCATTTTGATCGTGAGATAGTATTCCGCCATCAACAACCTCGTTGCTTCGAATAACTGATCGTTTCAGTGGAATAGATTCCCCAAGGCCTGGCAACCTGATCAAATTCATCCAGGGTATACATGCCCTGGCAGGCCAGCGCGCCCGTTTGATCCAGGGTGTTAGCCATTAACTTGCGTGCCAGGATAATGGCAGACAGCGTAGGAATATAAGGCCCCACCGTTTTCATAAACCTGCTTAAACCTACTCATGGTTTAAACGAGCCTATCCCTACAGCGCAGGGTGCGCGGAAAGCAGTGGAGTGCTTTCCTGAATCAAGTCGGGATTCATGCCCGGTCTACCATCAAGGCGAGCCTCGACGGAGTAACTAACCCGATTCACACGACGAAAGTGACGCCAGCCACTCAGAAAATCTAATGATTTTTCGAGTGGTTGGTACCAACGCTGGAGTTTGTTGTAATACTGATAATCCCCGAGCGCCATCCTTACAGGCGGATGCTCGGTCTTAACGGTACCCTTCGCGTTAATACCAATGAGTTGTTTTGGCGGCTTTTCTTTAAAGCCATAATACCGACGACCAATCACTAACGCGGCGGCATGGTGATCTGAAAAACCGTGTCGATCGCGGTATTTCATCCGCCCCAGTAATGAGGTATAAGCCGGATTGACGTGATAAAGGTGTATGCCGCGTTTAATGCTTTGCGTTTCAATCAAGTCCTTGATCTTGCCGTAAGCAAAGGCATTCAACATGCGGGCATACTGAGAATGATCCTGCTTTTGGTATTGCCGTTTCTTCTGCTGAAAATCCAGCTTTTCGATCACCACCGCTTTACCTTGCTGTGCGGCAAAGTCCATCAGGTCTCGTACGGCATCCCCAATAATGGCTGCCCGTTGAGCATCATTCTTATAGTGTAACGGTAAGTCAAACGTTCGGTGTTGCAGTGGGTTACCGTTTCGATCCAGCTCGACGACCGCCAAGTGATCCGGGTTGACATCTACACCGATTACACCTTGGTCATCATCGATCCACTCTGCTTGCTCTGTTGGGCCTGCCACTTCCACGCTAACGAGTAACCGCCAACCTTTTTTGTCTCGCTTAAATCGAAAACTCAGGGGTTGCCCTTTGATTGATTTATCGTGTTTTTTAACCTGATTCTGCCAAACGGCTTGGGCAATAGCCGCCTTACCATGCTTGAATTGCAGGTGATCAATGTGAATGGTCGTGCCAAACGTGGCGCGTAATTGATGGGGCACCAAGAGTTTTAGCTGGTAAGCATCTTCTTGCTCACTGGGCGATAGCTGGGCATTTTGACAGCCCCAGGATTCATCATGCGAACCCACTAATAGAAATTCGCGGTGTCGTGCTTCGTGCCAGCGTTGTTTCCAGCCTTCAATGGCCGAACCCGTTTCTAACGCTTGACGCTCTTTCAGCAGCTTTCGACCACCAAAACAAATCGGTGTTTTGTTTTCCTGTTTTTCGGCCACCAAGGCGGACAGCTTTTGCTGCCAACGACGCAGTTTCACTTCCTTCTGTCGTAGTCTGTTGCGAAGTTGTTTCGCCTGTTGCGGGCAGCCTTTCTTTGCAACATGGTCACAGCGCTTCTTTAGCTTGTTGAGCGTTTTCTCCAGCTGTTTGATTTTAACGTCCAGCGTCACCAATCGGTTGTTTCGATTGGTTTGGTAAGACTGGATTAAGCCTTTAATGCTTTGCTGGACGCCTTGAAACACCCGATAGCTGAACGGCATCCCCATTTCATGCATAAACTGGGTACGATTCAATTGCTGGGCTTTAGGCTTTTGTAAGTTAGCAAACCAACGAAACTTCACTTGATTCCACAGCTCGGCATATTGACACAATGCCGCATCCTGCTCATGAATCAAATCAAGCCGGGTTTCAAAGGTGAGTGTTTTCGTTGGCGTATCCACTAGGCGATGGCGCTTAACGACGATGGCCACCAGGCGGACGGAAATCTGAGAAAAATCGCGATTCTTTTTCCCAGCGACGAAGGGTGGAAACGGCCACACCCAGCAGAAAAGCGGCAGCGCCTATCGATAGAAATTCAGCCATAATCATCACCTCCATCCATGAGAAAACAATACTGTACAAGCTACTGTATATGAGTAGGTTTAGTCAAGTATTTAGTTAACTGTTAAAGCCCATGAGTTGGATCGGAACACCTGAAAAGGATGCCCAGTATAAGACAGAATGGCTCGCACAGTGGCTTCACCACGTTCCGCTTTATTGCCCGGTGCGATGGCATAGTCGATTGTTTCAAGAGTCTGGAACTTTGAAACGTAGTGATCGACAACGGTTGCAGACAGGCCCGGCACGAAACTGGCTCCGGTTACCACCAATACACCTTTTTCCTTTGCTGCAGTGTTCAGCCGCCCGATATCACAAACAAATCGCCGATCATCTGCCAGATCGATATAATGGCAACCAATATTGATGCAAGCCTGCGGCACCCGGTAATCCTGCCCCTGAAACGGCCCACCTGTATGGATAATGAGAAAAGGATTGAGTTTACGCAATTGCTCTTCAAAGAGAACATCATTGATATCCAGCACGGCGGGTTCAAGTAATGCCGCTGGATCCTGACGCGCGCACACTCGACACAAGTTTGATGCTTTCTCCAGACTGCGCCCTGCAATAATCAATTTAACAGCAGTGAAATCCAGAAGACTCTCTACAATGCGCTTGCCAAAGTTGCCATATCCCCCCAGGATCAGAATATTCCTGCTATCCATATCTTACTCCGTTATCGAGTTCGCAAATCACATCGTCTCAGTCGTGGGCATTGCTGTGGCCTTCCACTGTAACACACCTTTGCTTTTGACCGAGCGCTCCTGTAGGGTCGCGATTAAATGGTTCCATCATCCGATGCTGCGAGGACGATATCATGCTGGTTGCACGCTGGAAAAAGCTTATGGCCAATATGGGCATGAAAGAGAATAAAGCCACTTGTGATGCACTTGTCCAGGCCTATTCCGAAGCCCATAGACAATACCACACACTGGTACACCTTGAATCAGTATTGAGCCTGTTGGATCAATACCAACACCTTGCTCAGCACACACACGAAATAGAACTGGCGCTGTGGTTTCATGATGCGATCTATCAACCCAAATCCACATCAAATGAACTCGAAAGCGCACAGTGGGCCCGAACCTTCCTCAACCAAAACCAGATCAACTCACAAAGTACCGCACGAATTGAACAACTAATCGACGCCACATCCCACACCGGCGCATCAGGAACCGTTGATGAAAAACTCATTTCAGACATCGACCTCGCCATACTGGGTCGACCTAAAACCGACTACGAAATCTATACTCATGGCGTAAGATTCGAATACCAACTCGTGCCAATTTCACTCTACCGCGAAAAACGCAAAGCCGTGCTTCAGGGATTTTTGAACCGACCGAAAATCTACCTGACAGAACCTTTGCATGAACGGTTTGAAGAGCAGGCTAGACGGAATATTTTTGATGAGATTAGGGGATTAGAATGAAAGAAAACCTTACGAGCTGGGAGCTTTAAAGGGACCTAGTCGGGGTTGAGATTTTAATGTTGAGATTGGACTTGTACATACTCGTCGAAATTCACCACCTCTTACTTTCAACTAAATTCCTTGTTCAGATTAAGTTCACCATTGGTATTTTTAGTTCAATCGCGAATATTGCCGGTTTTGCAGCATAGAAACCTTCGCCCAGCGTCTCAATGAATTCTGAACTGGAACAGGATTTGCTCCAAGTATAAATTAATAAGCCAAGCACTGAAACTACTCAAAATAGTGCTCACATACAGGGAGGATATTGAAGTAATAAAGTAATTTTAAAGCGATATTCTGTACATTTACTCGGACTATACTTATAAGGGTAGACCGCAGTTAACATATGCACCTCCTGAATGGAGTTATTGCAATAACAAGAGGATTAAGGATGTCATACATAAGAGGTCTGTTTAGGTCTGAACCCATCGTAGCAGGCGTTATCGTCGGTGTATTGATGCTATCTGCGGAACAATTGCTTGATTACGTCAAAAATTCCTTGCCTGAACCGGTTATAGGTTCGGTCAGCATAAAACAGGGTCAAATTGTTGGAGATCCAACACTATTTACACAACATGGAGTTCAATTAACCGGGACTTTATCTCGAAGGAATAATGGCGCCTGCAACAGAATTGAAACATATATCGACTACCACGGTACAAATGTTGATGGGAAATTTTACACCGATCCGGAGAAGAAAAAGAAAACGCTTGGACGATTAAGATCAGGTCAAGGGGTAGTACTGCAGAGTCTCTTGGATGGAAAGTTTTATACGGTTTTCGCTCGCGAAGTGCTACAGGAAACTGCTCAGATTGAATTGTGGGAAGGTATCCACTATTGGACAAACTGTTCACAAAAGAGAATTTGACCTCAGCTAAACAATAGAATCAATTAAGTTGTTAACTCGATTTGAAAAAGGTGGGCGTATTTTCGTCAAGTCAGTGAACACCGTTTTGAAAATATCCCATCAAATCGATAAACTAGCCTTCGAGCTTGGAAGCTCAAGATACGCTCAATCGCTGTATTGAGGTGCTAGAAAACGACTCAAAGGAATGATCGCTATGTTTCCCTTTCTTATTGTATTAACGCTGTTTATCAGCTTGATTTACTCGACGCTGGCGGTTTCTGCGCCGGATACGCCTCGGTTGATGTTATCGCGACTGTATCAGGTCGACCAGCATTCACATTTTCAGGTTCAACGCTATTGGGTGAGTGAGAAGCTCGACGGGGTTCGAGCGTATTGGAATGGTCGGGCGTTAGTTACCCGTGCTGGTAATGTCATTCACGCCCCGGTCTGGTTTACCGCGCCCTTTCCTGCTCAGGCATTGGATGGGGAACTCTGGATTCAACGGGGTGCCTTTGCCAGGGTGTCCGGGATTGTCCGGAAACATCAACCTGATGACCGGGAATGGCAACAGGTTAAATATATGATTTTCGATCTTCCTGATGAGGTTACGCCCTTTACCCAACGATTGGCAGCACTGACAAACCTGATCGATTCTGTTCCGGCCCCTTGGCTAAAGGTCATCCCACAAACACAGTTTGAATCCCGGGATGAACTGGATCTACATTTGCAACAGACAGTCGCGACAGGAGGTGAAGGCTTGATGTTGCATCATGAAAATGCCCTGTACCAACCCGGCAGGACTGATTCACTGTTGAAATTGAAAATAAATCAGGACGCAGAAGCCCGGGTAATTGGCTATGTTCCCGGAAAGGGTAAGTTTGAAAATCAGCTCGGTGCTTTAATTGTCCAAACACAAGATGGTAAAACCTTCAAAATTGGTACCGGTTTCAGTCATGATGAGCGAAAGAATCCACCGGCAAAAGGAACCTGGGTAACCTATCAGTACAATGGCTACACCAAAAATGGTTTACCCCGATTCGCACGGTTTATCAGAGAGAGGGATGACTATTAAGGTCGATCCTGTACGGCATTTAGCAAGGAAACGATACCCCATAACTGAAAGCACTTACTGAAACTTGAGTTTAATATCCGGGCAGACTTCGAGAGCACGGTCTATAATTTTTAACTCAATCAGATCGGAAGGATGCGCCAGTTGTGTTAAAAAGACTGCTAAAATTGCCTCGCTACCAAAAGCGCTTTGTGTCCATTTTGGCTGATATTCTTTTTCTCCCTTTCGCGCTGTGGTCGGCTTTCAGTCTTCGGCTTGAAGAATTTTATATTCCATCTGACCACAACATTTATATCGTCGGTGCAATAACGGTATTCTCAACGGTTCTTGTTTTTACTCGACTCGGTCTTTATCGCGCAGTCATCCGGTTTATGAGCAATCATGCGATGATCGCGGTTATCTCCGGCGTTACCTTGTCTGCCTTGGTTCTGGTTTTTATTTCCTTCATTTTTGCCGCCCCCGTCCCGCTCTCTGTGCCGATAATCTATTGCTGTCTGGCCATGATATTTGTGGGCGGTACCCGCATGCTGATGCGTTCGGTTTTTCACAAAAATGACGTCAAATCAAAAACAAAAGTTGTCATCTACGGGGCAGGAAAATCCGGGCTTCAACTGAGTTCTGTTTTATTCCACGGGAATGAGCTGGAGCCGATCGCATTCGTTGATGATGATCGGCGAAAGCAAGGCAGCATATTAAATGGTATTAATGTCTATTCCCCCGAGGAACTTCCACAGGTCTTGTCAAAGTATTCCGTCACCAACATACTGTTGGCGCTCGGACAAGCACCACGATCCCAGCGAAGTTTAATTATACGGTTTCTGGAAACCTATCCAGTCAAAGTGCAAACCATCCCGGACATTAACGAGATCGTGAAAGGCAAAGCCAGAATCGAAGAAATCCGGGAAGTGGAAATTGAAGATTTGCTGGGAAGAGACTCCGTAGCCCCTGACACCAAGCTGTTGGCTGAATGTATTTCGGGAAAATCGGTGATGGTAACCGGAGCCGGTGGTTCTATCGGTTCTGAATTGTGCCGTCAGATCGTCAAACTCAAACCAAGCAAGCTCATATTGTTCGAATCATCTGAATACGCACTGTATCAGATCGAACAGGAACTATCCTGTTACGCCGATAAAACCGGTGATACGCTGGCACTGCACGCCATCTTGGGGTCCGTGCAAAAACAGGATCGTATTGAAGCGGTAATGAATAGTTTCAAGGTCGATACCGTATATCATGCTGCGGCCTATAAACATGTGCCACTGGTTGAGCAGAATATCATTGAGGGTACCCGCAACAATGTTTTTGGCACCTGGTATTGCGCGGAAGCGGCAATCAATGCCAAAGTTGAAACGTTTGTTCTGATTTCTTCCGATAAAGCGGTACGGCCCACCAATGTGATGGGGGCATCCAAAAGATTGTCTGAATTGATTCTTCAAGGACTGGCCCAACGACAAAAGGGTACTCGCTTCTGCATGGTTCGATTTGGTAATGTGCTGGGCTCTTCAGGTTCGGTTGTGCCGCTGTTCAGAAAGCAGATTAGAGAAGGTGGCCCAGTCACAGTAACCCATGAAAACATCACAAGATACTTTATGACAGTCCAGGAAGCCGCTGAACTGGTGCTCCAGGCTGGCTCGATGGGAGAAGGTGGAGATGTATTCGTTCTTGATATGGGCAAGAGTGTCCGTATCGCGGAGTTAGCTAAAAAGCTAATTCATTTAATGGGAATGGAAGTAAAGGATGAAGCCAATCCAGCTGGCGATATCGAAATCAAATACTCGGGATTGAGACCCGGGGAAAAATTATATGAAGAGCTGCTGATCGGTGACAACGTCAGTTCAACCAACCACCCCGGCATCAGGAAGGCCATTGAACATTGCCTGCCCTGGGAGGAGGTTGCCAAATCGTTGCAGCGCTTGGATCATGCCTGCCAGAGCTTTGATTGCCAGGCCGTATTGAATGAAATGTTAAAAGCACCCTTAGGGTATGCTCCTTCAAGCGAGGTGAATGATTTGGTCTGGCAGCAAGATCACCCATTTGATCAAGCTCAGTCCATCAGACGATCAGCCAATGAAGAAATAGAGCCAGCAGGGCATGTTGTAGTTGCGATATCGGATAAGGCACCGATCAACTTACCGAGCTTTTGATGTGTACTCGCTCAAATTGTATCTTCAGTAATGATTTCTTCCGTTAAAAGGATTTTCATCAATGCCCAAGCGCATGCTAATACTCACTGATTCTCTCGGTGCCCCCAGAATCGAGCCCGAGTTGGTTAATTACGATCAGACTTGGGTTGCGAAGGTCAAGTGCGAAGCGCAAAACAATGGTTACGATGTCATTGCTTTCACAGCCAATGGCCTGGACTCGGCGAACCTGTTGAGTGAAGTGAACTTTAAACTGCACCTGTACAAACCAAATGTCGTGATATTCCAGTTCGGAATTGTAGACTGTGCCCCACGGGTTTGGAGCGACCGAGAAAAGCTGCTCTTTCGAATACTGAACTTGCATAACCTGGCCGCCCGAATCGGTAAAAACTACCATGCGCCGATCAGCAAATTTCGCAATATCACAGCGGTTTCGATTGCTGATTTTGCTCTCAATATCAAATCAATCAACGAAAAGATACGCCAACATGCCCCTGACGGCTGTACGTTAATACATGTTCCTATTGGCCCGCCTTGCTCAGCCTACTTTGAGCTTTCTCCTGCCATTGGGGAAAACATCATTCGCTATAACAAAGTACTTGGAGAAAACTCGGATCGATTTCTGACGGATTTTAGCCAACTAGACCCTGAAACCATTTATACTTCAGATTGCCACCATCTCAACCAAACCGGACATGAAAAACTGTCAAAGATCGTACTCGATGCCATGGCATCCGTTTGGTAACGCCAACCATATCATCAGTCAATTCAACAACAATTAAAGGTGTTCAATCGTTCTGAATGAGTCGAAGTCTCAAGGATATAATAAAAGGGTTTAGAGATTATCTTGGTGAAGGCGTTCTGGTCGCTGGGCTAACGTTCTTGCTCGTACCGATTTTAACGAGGGTGATGAGTGTCGCAGAATATGGCGAGCTGAATGTATTTATGTCCTACGTCAGTATTGCGTCGATAATCTTCGTTTTGAATACTCATTCCGCTATCGCCCGATATTACTACGAAAACAATTCCCAGTTTGAAGGGTTCCTTGGAACCAACTTGTTGCTTACAGTAGTTTTATTTTCGTTTTCGGCTTGCTTGTTTATCAATTACTTCGATTACCCGATTTTTTTAAAATATGCTTTGCTGGCTTTGGTGGCGACAGCCATTCTGGAGAGTGTTTTCAGACAGATTTACCAGGCCCAGTTGAAAAGCAAGACCGTTGCGATTTCAGGCGTATCAAAAGCAATCCTGATCTTGATATTCGTGATTATCCTGTCATTTGCTTATCATGATGGCGGAATGGATATCGCCGTACTTGGACGAATTGCCGGCGCAGGTGTGCTGTTAGTGTACTTTGTTTACGCCATTTTTCCCCTCGTTGGAACAAAGTTCCAAACCGCTCATGTAAGCTATATCGCATGTTATGCCCTGCCCTTAATACCCTATGCACTCAGCAACATTGTTCTGGCTCATTTTGATCGCATTATGATTCAGGAACTGATTGATAATGTAAATGCCGGGCTATACAGCTTTGCCTACAACATTGGCTTCATCATGAGTTTGGTCGTAAGCGCACTGAATAACAGTATCTATCCTGTATTTTTTAAAAATTACACAGACAAATCCTACGCGGATCACGATCATTATATCGTACAGACACAAAATATTGTGCTTTTGGCGTTTGTCGGGTTGGTGCTGTTTTGTGAGGAAATCGGCTTCTTTCTGGGGCCCTCCAGCTTTCAGGAATCGATACAGATCGTGCCAATCGTCGTACTTGGCTATGTATTTTATTCATTTTTCAGCATCTATAATCGAAACTTTGACTACTTGAAAAAAACATGGCTATCAACCATGGTCATGATGATCGCGGTGCTGTTCAACATCGGGGCCAATTATCTTTTCATTCCGGTCTATGGTTATATTGCAGCCGCTTACACCACCCTCGGATCTTTCATACTGCTTTTTTTACTCTCGTGGTTGATCTCGACTTATGTTTTACAGATCCATAGTGTGGCGGTGATGAAATTGCTGAGACCATTGCTTAAGCTTGTTCCATTGTTAGTATTTGCTCTTCTAACAAAAGCGCTGACGATAGAATGGTACATCAGTTTCATGCTTGATCTATGTACAATGGTCGTGACTGCACTGGTGCTGTTTCCCGGCACAGTGTCCCTGCTCAGGCAGCGTCGATGACTTGGGCATGAACTTCAACCGTGACAGCAATTAACATCGAGAAATAATCTCTTCAAGACTATCCACTCTAAATAAATGATCTTGATCTTCGATTGCGGTGCGCTTCTGCAATTTTTCCTGGATAAACCGCGAGAGCTTTTCTTCGGACAGGGGAACCACAGTCGCAACTCCGGTTTCTCTTTCGTGAGTATAAAAGTCTTGATGTTTACCTGACGGCCTGATGTGAGGGTCAAGTAAACCGGTATGAATCCCCATCCAGCCTGCCTCGACGGTTGTGCTGCTAAAATGCGTAAGATGCAGGTTAGTCAGACTCAGCACCACCGGTAACGGCAAAGATGTACACCATTGCCAATGGACATGCTCTAAACGACCGAAAAGCTCATCAAGATATCGTAGTACTGAATTCCGGTTATCCCCGACTAGTTGTGCGGGATGGAGTCTGATAAGCCAATTGTAATTCTCTGCATTATTCATGATGACAGACTTGAGGCAGTCCGCCATGAACCCGTCTGTAACATAATCCCCCGCGTACTCTTGAATATTATTCTGCAAGCTGACGAGGATAGAGGGCTTGAATCTGTCCAGGCAAGGGACTGACGATAAAGCCTTCCGGGCCAACCGGTCAGTTGGTGAAACATTAATAAAACGTCGGAACCAAGGATTCCCCACTGTTTTTATGTCGCAGTGTTTAAGCGCGTTAATCTCGCCCAGAATCTTACTGCTTACATCACTCCAACAGAGAAACCCCGTGGGAAGATAACTTCGATCAAATAGGTTAAGTCTTGTTGACCAATAATAATCATTGTCATCGGTATCAGAAATCAACCCGTGCTGAACATCATAGACTCTGATCTTTAATTCATTGGCAGCAATACACAGCGGATGATCGGGCTGAATACCTATTACAACAGTTGGCTCGCATTTATTTAGAATATTCCGCCACAACGCGGTTTCTTTTTTTACACGATAGTGCTCTAGACTGTTTTGGCTGAGACCAATCATCCTGCCGATCTGGGTCAGTGCGCGATACTTTATTAACGATCGATTAACGGAATACGGGTTATTATAGGCTTCAGATCCTGCATACCTTGATATCCTGTCAGAAATACTGCAGACAACATAACCCTTTGCTACCAGATCATCATTGATACTGTCGATAATGGGAGAATATCGCTGATTTTCATGTAAGTAGGATCTGTCCTGATCACCACACACCAATAAGACGTTACATTTTTTTATTGCAGGCCAGGTATCAGGTTGCCGGATAAGTGCGAATTTTTTAAGTATCGTTTTGCTCATGACCCCCATCAACTACTGTACTTTATTCCGTAATGCCCAGCTATCACCCTCTTTTTTCCAAACATGCTCTAACCGGTAGCTATCCGCAACGTCCCAAAAGTGTTCCTCGGTGATTTCCAGATAATCCAAAAAGTCCTGAAAGTATTTACTCGGAAACTCACCATCGTATCGATTGACCAACGCAACCGCTTCTTCACGGCTTAAATGACCATCTCTTACCTCGTGCGAAGTATCATCCGTCGTTCTGCCAAACCCGAACTTGATATATTTCATGAAGTAGTGCAACCCATCCATTTTATCGTCCAGGCTTGCATACTTGGTATAGGTGCCTTCTGTTCTCTCTTTGTTTGCTTGAAAGCCGGTATGCTCAGCAGCGTAATAGTAGCTTTCCTGGGGTGACCATTTGGTGTAATAACCAAAAAAATGCTTACCCAGAATGCCGGCTTTTTCCATTTCTTCAACTGATGGCGGGGAGTAAAATTTCAGATCGGCTTCGTTAATATCCGCTTTGCAGAGATAATCCTTGTTTTCGATCCCGTATTGGATAAGGTCTTTTAATTTGTTGCCTTTCAGATAGATTTTTGTCCAGATATCAGATGATACATAGGGCCGGTCTACAACTGCGGGGTTACCTGCATATTCGGCTTCGCCATTTTCACCGAACATGACCAATCCGATTCCAAACTTGACGGCGATATGGAATGCGTAGGACAGCTGACCCAAAACAAATACATGGAACGCATCCCCTAATTCTTCAAAACTCAGCCGGGCAAGTTTACGATGGATTTTACCATTCGGTGTGCAAAGCAAATTGGTAAATCCGGCGTCACACATGGCTTGGTAGTTTTTAAAACCGATATCCGTGTATCGAAGCGGGGACCAGGTAACAGTAAGCGGATTCATGCCATATTTATATTTGAGTTGGTGGGCAACAAATGCCGAATCTTTGCCACCACTACTGGGTACGACAACGTCCCAACTGCCATCTGTCTTCCGGTGCTGATCCAACAATTCGATTAGCGCTTTTTCTCTTTCTGCCCAATCAATTTTATTTTTGTATTCAGCCGTATTGCGACAGGCACTACAAACCCCCTCCTCATCAAAGATAATTCTGGGTCTTTGATTTGACATCACGCACTTTTTGCAGAATTGAACCTCGGATGGCAGATCAAACAATTGTTTTTCCAATGTTCCCCGTTTGAATTTGCTGTTCATAACGATGTCCCTAAATATTATTGATAAAATTGTTTATGATTTTTAAGCCAACCTGCCCGCTTTTCTCTGGATGAAACTGGCACCCCACCACATTGTTCTTGCGAATTGCCGCAGGGAATTCAAATTCACCGTAGTGCGTTGATGCCAGAATATGCTCTGGATTGTCGGGAACAACACAATAGGAATGCACAAAATAGCAGTCTTCCCCCTCACCAACATCGGCAAAGATTGTATTGCTCCAGGATTGAGTGGGCCGAGCCAATAGTGAGCTCCAACCAATATGCGGGACTTTGTTTGCGGGATTAAATTCACTGAATTTGCTGAAATGTATAACGTTTCCAGGTATCAAGTCCAAACCGTCACAGGTTCCATTTTCTTCACTACGGCTCATTAACAGTTGCATCCCCAGGCAGATGCCCAATATGGGCGTTTTTCTATCAACGTGCTCGAGGATAGTCCCGATCAAGTTCTTGTTGATAAGACTGCTCATTCCCGCTTTGAAGGAACCGACCCCGGGCAAAATAAGGCGATCCGCATCCCTGATGACTGAAACTTCGTCGGTTATCAAAGCGCTGCCACCAACGGCTTGAACTGCTCTGTCAATGCTATGCAGGTTACCGAGGTCCAGATCAATTATTGCTATCATATGGCTATCCAGTTCAGACACTAATCGGTAATTCGAGTATTGATATGATTGTCCTTGAGAATACGCTTCAATTGGCGAATGGACATCGCTTCTATATTTGAACGCAATTGATGTTGTGTGGCTGAGGTAGACTTCATTAAAAAATCCCGATTTCCCTCGCTGATATCTTTTCTGAGTTCGATTTTTCTAACGGCATCATAATGGAACATCGAAGCAATGCTGATTGCATCCGCTTTCCCTGTTCTGATGGCATCAATGGCATGATTTGCTTTTCCTGCCCCCCCACATGCGACAACTGGGATAGTCACCCGCTCCGCAATCAGCTTGACCAACTCCAGATCAAACCCGGTTCCAGTGCCCTCACGATCAACCGAAGTCAGCAGAATTTCTCCTGCACCGAGTTCAACTACTTTATCAACCCATTCAATAACATCTACACCCGTACTTTCACGCCCGTTATCAGTCAAACATTGGTATCTTCCGGATTCAGCTTTTACCGCTTCAATGGATACCACCATGCACTGCGATCCATAGCGTTCCGCCACACGCGTGACCAATTCCGGGTCTTTGAATAAAGCAGTATTAATCGCCACTTTGTCAGCGCCGACCTTTAGCAATCCTTGCACATCCTCGATGGATCGAATACCACCGCCGACAGTGAGCGGTATGAAAATTTTCTCGGCCGCTTTTTTTACAATATCGTGGAGATTGTTTCGACCATACAAGCTGGCGACGCTATCCATGTAGATGATCTCGTCTGCACCGCTTGCGTAATATTCCGCGGCAAAATCTTCCGGTGCCCCCATTACTCTGAGGCCCTCCAGGTGTACGCCTTTTACAACGTTTCTACCCTTAACATCGAGCCTGGGGATAACTCTTATTTTATTCACACTATGACTCATTTTTCCTCTAGGGGTTTGATCAATTCAAACGTGAAAATCCATGACATGAGCCTCACGAACGGCACTCTGGTCAGGCACCGATCTAACCAGTTTAAAAACTTGAAAGCAAAAATCATGTAGGTAGCGAGGATGCTGGTAATGTGCCAATATTTAACTTCCCCAACTTCAAAAAACCGCTCAGCAAATCGGATATCTTTGAGACTTAATATATGGGCTTTTTCCCAGTCGGTACGCATCTGAGGCGTAAGATATCGATAAAGTTTGATAAGAGGATTATAGTCTAACGCTTCAACGGCGAGGATTTTTCCACCGGGACGCAAAATTCGTCTGAGCTCTGGAAAAGCATAAGATAAATCAAGGTGATGCAACATACCACTGCAGATCACGGAATCAATCGCATCATTTGGAAGTTTGGTATTTTCAGCGTCAGCCTGCACAAAATAGGTGTTGTCTTCCAATCCGAGCCTTTTAGCTTCGGCTTTAGCATTTTCAACGGAAACGCGACTTATATCCAAGCCAATAGCCAATTTGGCGCCCGCTTGTGCAGCTTTAATGGCGTTCGATCCATTTCCACATGCATAATCGAGGAAGACCCGGTCTTTGCAGTTTTTCACTATCCAGTCGTCCACGTATTCTTTTGACAATCGCGTGCCCTGATAGTACTTACGATTACCATAAAACCGCTCGTACGTATCTTGATCTAGTGACTCAATCCTCGAGGGATCTCGATCTTTATCGTGAAACTCAAGTTCTTTTATTTTTCTGTCGCTCAAACCATCCAACCACTGCTGATCGGAAATCGCTTCAATTTTTTTCAGTTGCTCTTTTAACCATTGAACATCCATATCGTTCACCCGATTGAGTAGTTATTGTTTTTACGTACAAACATCAAATGTCGGTAATGCGTAGCCAGCCATTTGGCAGTAGGTTTTTACCGCACTCAATTGTTCTTGGATCGTGCACAATCGCTCATCATTATTGCTAAGAAAACTCTTGGTCTGCAGGTAAAGACCCGGTTTAAATTTGTCATCCAGTTCGTTTTCAAACGCGTGGCATTCAATTGCAATTGAACCAATCTTCTGAATCTTAAGACTTTCCATGGGTTTGAAAATCAGACGATGACTGGAGGTTGAAATATCGACCCCCCAGCTTCCCGGTGCACTCCAGTTACCATGATAGGTGAAAGGCGCGTCGGCTTCTGAGATTCCCGAGCCGGCAAAAATGGTTGCGGATGGATGCCAGTCACAACCACCGTTAGCAATCGAAGACAATTCCCGAGGCTTTCCTCCCATAAAAAATGCCAAATCAGCGACATGAGTCGTATTCGCCAGAAACCAACTTTCTTTTACGCCCTCAGCTTTCTGAATATTTTCAATGATGTGGCCCCACTCAGTGACTTCGAAATTAAACGACAACACCCCACCATCTGCTTGAATTATCTTTTCTGCCTCAAGAACAGAGCCGTAAAAACGACGATTGTAAGCTACAAAAACACAACTGCCTTTTTTTGCCGCAACCGAATTCACTTCAGCAATTTCTTGAGCATTCAGTCCACCGGGTTTTTCGACCAGTATTCGTCTTACACCATAATTTAAAAGCTGAAGTGTCGCAGGCGCCAGTTGCTCAACTCCAACACTGACTATAGCAGCATCAGGTACGATACTGGCCGAATCGAGGAACCGATCCAATCCTCCCTGAAACACAGATAATCCGGTTTTTTCTCGAAATATTTGAGCTGAATGCTCACCTCTACCAATCACGGTCAAATCGCAATTTAGGGCACTCAGAACTTTAGCATAGTCAGCGGCCATGCCCCCCGCGCCTATCAGCCAAACATTTGTCATCGCATACGGTCTCTTTAAGTAATTGGGCAGCATTTAATGTCTTTCCCCAAAACCATACCAATATGATGCTGGAGGGCGTTCAAATAGGGTATATGAATTGAAACAGCATCTTCGATTGAAGGTAATGCACACCGCCCACTCGATAAAATGTCGGATGCAACGGATGCACTCAAGCTGCTTTGATAGGGTAGACTAAATTTGTTTGTTTTGGTTTCCCTGTTTCTCAGATCCGTAATCGTCAACTCCCCTAACGCTTCATTAACAGTGATATTAAAGTTAATCGAGTTGATATGAATCTGAACTCTGGGCGGTGCATCGCTTTCGATACACTCAAGCTCAAATTCGACGCCATTTTCAAAAGCGCCTGTGATACAACCCAATACTTCGAGAAAACCACTTCGTTTACTTTCTTTGATCCGATTTTCCAGCATCCCAGTGTCAATTTTATAATCTGTGGATGATGATAAATAAGCAAATAAATCCAGAAAGTGCACTGAATTACATGCCATGCCCCAATTGATTCCGGTTACCTTTATTGAGCTTATTTTTTCATTCTCAAATCGTTTTTTCAGCTCGTTGTAGACCGGATACAGGCGTCTTGGACAATTGACCCAAGCCTCGATGCCTGCCCCCTTGATCAGGTTGAGCGCGCTTTCACACTCTGCCTGAGATTGAAAAGCCACTTTTTCCAAAATCAAAAACCTGACTTGCTTCAGCGCCACTAGTTTTTGCAGAACAGTTAATCTTACATTGGCCGTCGTGGCGATGATCGCTAAATCAATTTCGCGCTCTAAATCATCAAGCTCTTCCAGAAATGTTGCGGATAGGTGTGTTGAAGTGCCATTCTGCACATCGTCAAACCGCTCCCTCGCTTTGACAAGTGCTCCCGCATTGGGATCCACAACTTGAATTCTGAGTGGCTCTCTAAAGGTAGCAAAAGATTGCAAATGTCGGCTACCCAATTCACCTGCCCCAATTATGGCTATATTTTTCATTGGCCTCTCGATTTATCCTGTTTTTTCAACTTATAGCGAATGGTGCAACTAAATATCTCTCATAATAAAACCGTGTACTACACTTAATAGGTCTAATACATGAAACGAAAGAGTGCAAAACGTGACTATTGTAGAAAGACTGATTTCTCGGTTGTGTGTCGCTTAAGTATGTTTAAAAGCCGAGATTTGACAATCACATCAATGGATATATCTTTAAAGACAGTTAAACAGACAATTCAATATATCTTGTTCATATCCTGATCGGATTTTTCGGGCGTGATGCCTTGACAACCAAAAACTCATTGTTTGAATTCTTCAGACTTGCCTTGTAGCAGTTGAGCCGTTCATTGGGCTTTCTATTGGTGAACGAGAATATACTCCCAACTACGGTATACGGACATTTATGAACAATATTCCATTTTTTGATTACCCACATGTTTTCAAGAAACATGAAAACGACTTTATGAGAATTATCGCGGATGTAGCATCACGCGGTGCATTCATCATGCAGAAGGATTTAAGGGAGTTTGAATCGAATCTGGCGAAATACACTGGCGCCAAGTATGCCGTTGGTGTGGCCAATGCAACAGATGGCCTTCAATTGGCCTGCATGGCCGGGGGAATTGAAGCCGGTGACGAAGTTATTATTTCATCTCACACCATGGTTGCCACGGCCAGCGCGATTCATTTTGCCGGTGGCGTTCCCATTCCGGTTGAAGCGGGCGAAGACCTGCTAATCGATCCAGACGCCATTGAGGCCGCCATTACGGAAAAAACCCGAGCGATAATGCCGACGCAATTGAATGGCCGTACTTGTGATATGGATAAGATTACAAAAATTGCCGACAAGCACGGTTTAAAACTATTTGAAGACGCAGCGCAGGCACTGGGTTCAAAATTTAAAGGCCAGTCGGCGGGCACTTTCGGTGTCGCGTCCGCAATCAGTTTTTATCCTGCGAAGACCCTCGGATGTCTTGGTGATGGCGGAGCAGTGCTAACCAATGATCCAGATGTACACAAGCAATTGTTACTGCTCCGTGATCATGGCCGGGACGAAACCACAGGCGATGTCGAATGCTGGGGTTTCAATACCAGACTGGATAATATTCAAGCCGCAATACTGAATCATTTATTGCCTCAATACGAGGAAATTATCGGTCGACGCAGACATATCGCCGCGCTATACAATGAACTTTTAGCCGATGTCACTGAAGTAATCCTTCCACCTAAACCTGAGTCTGGTTCTGCTCATTTTGACATTTTCCAAAATTATGAGATCCGTGCCGAAAACCGGGATCAACTGAAGCAATATTTGAAAGAACAAGGCATTGGTACTCTGATTCAGTGGTCCGGGAAAGCGATTCATCAATTTACCAAACTCGGTTTCAAGACTGAATTACCGAAAACAACCAAACTTTTTCAAGAAATATTGTTACTGCCGCTCAACCTCTCGATAACTGACGAAGAAGTCGTTGTTGTCGCAGAAGCAATCAAGTCCTTTTACAAAAGCTGAATTCCAGACGCTGGTGAGGCCTTACAAAATGAAGATCAAAAATCATGTCAAATAGTGAAGCGCTGGCGTTAAAAATCAGACAGCATACTTTAGATATGACGCATCTGGGAGGGAGTTCCCACATCGGGTCAATCTTTTCCATTGCAGATGTTGTCGCGGTTCTCTATAGGGACATCATGCAGTTTGAGAGCAGCAATCCAGACTGGGATGCACGAGACCGGTTTATCTTGAGCAAGGGGCATGCAGGGGCTGCAGTCTATGCAGCACTGGCAGAAAGTGGTTTTTTTGACGTAAGCAAACTGCGCACTCACTATCAGAATGGCTCCGTGTTATCCGGTCATGTATCCCATAAAGGCGTGCCCGGTGTTGAACTATCTACGGGCTCTCTTGGTCACGGGCTTCCGGTTGCCTGCGGGATGGCTTATGCCGCCAAGTTGGACCAAAAGACTCACAGAGTATTCTCAATATTGAGTGATGGTGAATGCGATGAGGGATCAAACTGGGAAGCCATATTATTTGCGTCTCACCATAAGCTGGATAATCTAACCGTTGTGATAGACCACAACAAACTGCAGAGCATCGATACCACAGATGAAACGCTGAATCTCAATCCGTTTCCAGATAAGTGGATATCGTTTGGCTGGCAAGTAAAAGAAGTAGACGGCCATGACCATGTTCAGTTGAGAGAAGCCCTCTCTGTGAGGCAAGAGACGGGTAACAAACCCCTATGCATCATTGCCCACACCACCAAGGGAAAAGGTGTGTCGTTTATGGAAAACTCGGTACTTTGGCACTATCGAAGCGCGCAAGGGGAAGAGTATTTGGCTGCAAAGCAGGAACTCGAGAAGAGCTAGATGATATGAGAGATGCGTTTGTCGAAAAATTAACCGAATTAGCTGAAAATGATCCAAGTATTATGTTTATCACCGCGGATCTCGGTTTCGGTGTTTTTACTGAGTACGCGAAGCGGTTCCCCAAGCAGTATTTGAATGTAGGGGTTGCGGAACAAAACATGACTGGCGTTGCCACTGGTTTGGCTCTCGAAGGCCGAACCATATTTACCTATTCCATTGCTAATTTTGCAACACTCAGGTGCTTGGAACAAATTAGAAATGATGCCGCCTATCACAATGCCAATATTACAATCGTTTCTTCCGGTGGGGGATTTACCTACGGCTCGTTAGGGATGTCCCATCATGCAACTGAAGATATCGCCATTATGCGGGCCCTTCCCAATATCGCCGTTGTTGCCCCCGGAACAGCCTGGGAAACTCGATACGCAACGGAACAACTCACTCAGCGTCCTGGCGTTGGCTATTTGAGAATCGAAAAAGGCGGCAACAAAGAACCCCACTGGGCAGAATGCCAATTTGAACTGGGCAAAGCCATAACCGTTAAAAATGGCAACGATATCACGTTAATATCAACCGGGGGAATACTTACTGAGAGTATATTGGCTGCAGAAAAGCTGAGCGCTCAGGGTATTAGCGCACGTGTCATTTCTATGCATACCGTCAAGCCCATCGATCGCGCTGCGATTATCAAAGCCGCGAAAGAAACGAAAGCGATTGTGACGGTAGAAGAACACAATATTCTGGGTGGTCTCGGAAGTGCCGTTGCAGAAGTGCTCACCTTGGAGGATGTGCCGAAAATCAAGTTCGGTCAGATCGGCTTGAAAGACCAATATTCCTCGGTCGTCGGTGACCAAGGCTATTTACGCAGTTTTTATCAGCTAGACCATACTTCCATCGTAAATAAAGTTTTATCTTTAATTGGAAAAACGATTCCTGCGGAGAGCTTGCGTGAAACGATTATTTGATACCTTAATCGCTGCTGTGGCTTTAATTGTATTAGCCCCTTTTCTGACCTTACTGATGATTTTGATCTGGTTCCAGGATTGGCACTCCCCGCTCTATATCGCCAACCGTGTTGGCAAGGATGGCAAAGCATTCAGAATGGTCAAGCTCAGATCCATGGTCATAAATGCCGATAAAAATGGTGTGGATTCTACAGCGGCAGATGACGTGCGAATCACTCGCCTGGGACGTTTTATCAGACAATTCAAGCTCGATGAACTGACCCAGTTGTGGAATGTGCTTATGGGCCACATCAGTTTGGTTGGACCCCGACCCAATGTGAAAGCCGATACTGATCTTTATACGCTCGAGGAACAGGGGTTACTCTCCATTCGGCCGGGAATAACCGATTTCTCATCTATCGTATTTTCAGACGAAGGGGATATTCTGGCTGGAAGAGACAACCCTGATTTAGTTTACAACCAAATCATTAGACCCTGGAAAAGCCGCTTGGGGCTTTTTTATGTGAAAAATTCAAATCTAATGGTTGATTCGAAGCTGATTGGACTGACAATCCTTGCCATTTTCAACAAGAAAAAGTCTCTTCAATATTTAGCCAAGTTATTGGCGGATCTGGGTGCAGAGGAAAAGTTAATCAAGATTTGTCTGAGAGAGGACGAGTTAACGCCTTACCCTCCTCCCGGGGCAAACGAAGTCGTTGCGCTTCGCTGATAGGGAAGCCGCGTCAAAACGTGCAACCAACGCCAAACATAGAGCGATCGATATTCAAAGGCATCGAGTATGAGTTACGACTGGAAAAAAATAATAATTCACCCAAGCGATTCCATTTTACGCGCAATCGAAGTCATCGACAAAGAATCTCTCAGGGCAGCATTAGTCACCGAAGATGATCAACTTTTGGGAATGGTGACCGATGGCGACATACGTCGTGGCTTACTCAGAAATATTCCATTGGAAGGTCCAGTCTCACAAGTCATGAACAAGGAACCTAAAGTCGTTTACGAGGGTGCTTCCCGGTCGAGCATACTCGATTTGATGGAAACCTTTGACCTCTTGCTTATTCCCATCTTGCGTGGCAATAAACTGGTAGGCGTCGAAACGCTCCAGCACCTGACAAAGCGAAAGAAATACGACAATCCGGTGTTTTTAATGGCGGGAGGCTTCGGTACCCGACTACAACCGCTCACCAATAGCTGCCCAAAACCGCTGCTGAAAGTCGGTGAAAAGCCGATTCTGGAGACCATTTTAGACAGCTTTATAGAAGCAGGATTCCATAATTTTTTTATCTCGATTCATTATATGCCCGAAATGATTCGAGATCATTTTGGTGATGGCAGTCGATGGGGGGTCACCATACGCTATATCCACGAAGATCAGCCGTTAGGTACCGGGGGTGCTTTAGGGTTGCTGCCGGCAGATATTAATTCGCTCCCCATCATCGTCATGAATGGCGATGTCTTGACCAAGGTGGATTTTGTTCACTTACTCAAGTACCACAATGAGCACGAATCAATAGCAACCATGTGTGTCAAAGAATATGAATATCAAGTGCCCTACGGTGTAATCACGACAGAGAACCACAAAATACTCTCAATGGTGGAAAAGCCGATCCAAAAGTTTTTTGTCAATGCCGGCATCTATGTAATCAACAGTGAAGTGGCAACCGGAGTCGAACCGAACCAGAACATTGATATGCCGACCTTACTGGATAACTACATAAAAAATGATCATACCGTCTCAGTATTTCCCGTCCATGAGTATTGGCTTGATATCGGAAAAATGAATGATTTCAAGCTGGCTCAACAGAACTATAAATAAACCCCCGACATCGATCTGACTTAAACACCTGGTTTACTGAATAGGTTCAAAATGCGACGATATTTGCTGCAAATATTCTTCCTCTCGTTTATCTGCGTACTTGCAGGATGCAAGTCTTCGGGGGATTCCGCATCCGAGAATTCAGAAGGGGATCAGAGTATTCTCGCTTGCGACCAGAGCGGGCATAATGATGTCATCGCGCTCTTGTCAAAAAGTTCAAAGCAGTTTTGTATCAGTGACACAAAAACCAACTGGACGCTCTCAATCGAGCCGGTAAATGGCATGATTGAGAAAATAACGGAAAATATCTATCAATACACCCCTCAATCAGGTTTTAGTGGAACTGACGCAGTCGTTTTCACTGATCGTTTTGGTAATCAATCTAAAAAACATTTCTTTGTCACCGGACTCGAGAACGCGTTCAAACTGTCTGGAGTAAGCAGTGACAGGGCAACTGCCTACCCGGATTCAAACAAAATTGTGACCATTGGCAATAAAACCCATGTCACTTGGCTCGATGAAGAAGATGGCACTTTTTTTATCCGGGTAAGAACCTTAGACCAGTCCAGCAATACATGGGGCGAAACCTACACGGTTGATACTGCAGAAGACAATCATGGTGGTGCCGCGATGGTTGCGGACTCGGAAGGGTTTCTCCACATTGTGTACTATCCTCACAGCGGCACCTTTCGCTATAAACAATCCTTAAAACCAAACGACGTTTCCGCATGGGGAGAAACTGAATTATTTGGTACCAACGGCACATACCCCGCGCTTGGCGTGCTGGCCGATGATACCTTGGTGCTCATTGCCCGACACTCCCGATGGCAGGAACCTTGGTACTTATCTTTTTATCGACGACCCAAAAACGGGGAATGGTCCGATGCAAAACCGGTCGTCGAAGGGAACATCGGAAGCTGGCTCAGCAATGCTCATCCGGATTACTATTCGACTATATATTTCCAGTCTATGCTGGTCGGAAGCGACGGGCAATCCATACATCTTGGATTCACAATCGCTGAAGCCCCGTTTGGAGAATTACCGGGGAAAGGCTATTTCATCGGCTATATACACAGCAGCGATGGCGGCCTCACTTGGAAGGGCAAGGATAACAAAACCTTTAATACGCCAATATTGCCAGAGAATGTAGAAATAGTTACCGGGGATACGATACCCATTGATGGTGTGGATTATTTTGTTGGCAATATGGCCATGGATCCGTTGGGTCGCCCCTGGATTCTGTATTGTCGACTGGACTATCGACCTTATGAAGCCTGGTTAGCAATGCGGCAAGCCAATGGCAGCTGGATCACAAAAGAATTGCTCCCTCACGTTAATGACAGGTTCCCGGACGTAGAGATTCATATGCCAGGATCTATCACGTTTGATAATCGTGGCAAACTGTACATGGTTCTGACCAGCACACACAATAGCGCCGGGGGGGATTATCCTTATCATGGCCACAAAACGAGTAATGTATTGGCGTTAATCAGCGGGGATTACGGCAAAAGCTTTGATGTGGCTGAGCTCGCAAACTCCAACACTGAAGCAGATGATCAAAAAATGAAATGGCTTCCCAATTTGGAAGTGTCGACGACATCGGCGCTGGTTGAATCACCGGGCGTACTTTTCACTCGAAGTGTCGTCAATGAAGAGCTCGCTTATCAAATGGTAAGCAATGAAGCATATTACACCCAATTTAATGCTGAGCATAATCGTGGCGAATTCGTTACGGTAAACAAAGTGAATACGAGTGAGAGAAAACCCGCATTATCTGGAATGGTTTCGAGCTCGATAAAATCGGTTGAAGCAACAATCAATAAAGTTTCTTATGTTGCAAACATAGAGAATAACTCATGGTATATTGAGCAAGGCATTCTCGAGGAATTGGCTTACGGTGCGTACGACGTCTCTTTAACCGCTGTGGACCAATCTGGTGAAAACCTGACAGACCTGACCTACGGAGAAGTTTTAATCGATGCGTCGCCGTAGGTAAACGATAGTTACAAACAACCATATTCATATATTTCCACAGAGATCTGACTCGAGCAATGCTCAAAATACTCGGTGTATTCACTCTGTGTACTTACTCGAAGTGCTAGGGCAATAGTCAAAAAATGCAAATAGATAGTCAAAATGGAACAACATTTCTTGTTAAGGAAGAGATAAATCTCTGGTACTTGATACTTCTCCTTTGGCGTCACAAAATCCAAATCGCAATTGTGACCACAATTTTTGCAATAGGGTCGGTATGGTTTGCACTTCGAACGCCAGATATTTATCTGGCGGATGTCACCGTCGCAACAGTGGGTTCCGATGGAAGATCCGCACGCGCCCCACTCGGAAGATTAGGAGAATTAGCATCCCTAACCGGGATATCACTCCCATCGGCAGAAAATACGGCTACAAACATCGCGATGATTCAGTCGCGTATTTTTATGATGAGTTTTATCGACGAAAACAATCTTTTACCCATTCTCTATGAAAAGAGTTGGGATAAAGAAACTAAAGAATGGTCACTTAAAGATGGGCAAAAGCCACCGAGCTTGCAAAAGGCATTCAAAAAATTCAGCGGACTTATAGAGATAATTCATGATCGCAAAACAGGCCTGGTCACGTTGAATGTACGTTGGTATAACCCTGAATTAGCAGCAGAATGGGCAAATAAGATAATAACCAAAGCAAACTCTTACTTAAGAGAAAAAGCAATAAACGAAGCCCAAGAGAGTATTGAGTTTTTAAAAAAACAAATTAGTGAAACCAACGAAATCGTATTACAGAACCAAATGTATGCGCTACTCCAAAAAGAACTTCAAACAGTTAAACTGGCAAGTGTGCGCAAGGATTTCGCGTTTAACGTCATTGATCCCGCAATTGTGCCAGAAGTTAAAAATGCACCAAAGCGCTCTTCTATTTGTATTTTAGGTACAATTATCGGCGCTATTTTTGGCGCGATAACAGTGCTAATACGGCATTTTACCAGAAGGACATAGGCGGGCATGCTTTGCTTGTGTTCCGATTAAGGCAATTGCTCAGACTATGATTTCTGATCTACAACTTCTGAACTACGGCTTTTGAACTACGGTTTTTGAACTCAGATTTCTGGACTACGGGATCGAAGTGCATGTTGATCTTACCCGGAATAACAAGAAGTCCGTTCACCGGTTATGAACCGCTGCAATGGTTGCGGCCACGATCTTTTCAGCGGCATTTCCATGACCAAAAATATCGATTTTTTCAGGTAATTTTCGACTTAATATCTCATCTATCCCCTGCAGAATTTTAGACTCTTCAATTTCAACCGTCACGATGTTCGCCGTGAGGATTCGGCCTTTCTGCCTGTTTCCGAGATTCACAACTTTGGTCGGAAAATAGGATGCTTCCAAAAATCCGCTGGAGGTATTTCCCAACATAAAGGCACAGTGTTTTATACAAGTTAGATAACCCAACGTTCCAAACGATTCCACGCCAACAGCGTTTTCGTGCTCTACGATAAATGCATTCAATCTATCCCGGATCACTGCACTACTGGTATCAGCATTGGGCATGGTGATGATAATCTGATATTTTTTTAATCGGCTTAGTACGGCCGTGAGTTGTTCAACATAATATTGATTGGATTTAAAGTTGATCGTTTCCGGATGAAAAGTAACTAAGACGGACGGTAGATCGAGGTTAATATTAAACGCTTGAAAAAATTCTGATTTGGATAAGAGCTTTAGTTTGCTCAAGTTATCAATACTCAAGGCACCAACATTGTAGACATTGCTATCCGAACCCTTTAAATCAACAATTCTCTGTCTGTAAACCTCCGTTGAAGGAAAATGAAGGGATGACATATGCGTTATCCCATGCCTGAACGCATTGTCTATCGCGCCTTCAGTTTCTTCGCCACCGTGAATATGCGCTATAGGAATATTATAAGGCTGTAAACTGGAACAAGCCGCAAACATTTCGAAGCGATCCCCGAGTGAATAGATCAAGTCAAAACGGGTTTTCTCCCACACTTCAGAGCAGGCAAGGATCGTTTTGCTCATTGACTCACAGATCGATTGCGGCCGGTCACCATCGACATAGGTGTCTAACCCATGGCAAACTTCAAAACCATCTGAAACGATCTGCTTTATCGTTTTACCGAATTTATCGGAAAGATGTGTCCCGAAGGCGATGATCTCAAAATCTATTTCAGGGGTACGATCAAGTTGCCTGAGTAAAGGTAAGTATTGGCTGTAGTCAGCCCTCGAGCTCGTTAGAATACCGACTCTCATTCTCTATATCTTCATATTCAAGTTGGTGATCTGCAATACAATCCCGCCTGAGTATGCAACCAATCAGTCGTTTGTATTCCATGGGTGAAATGCCGTCTCCAGGCCTTTTCATAATCAAATCGTTTTCGGTCAGAACATGACCCTTGTCCAGTTGCTGCTTGAGATGAATGCTTTTTCGGGCAATCGGAATGTTCTTTTTCTCTGATTCAGCGGGTGCTTTTACCCCGGTCCCGAGTGCTGCCTCTACATTTCTGATCCCGTGGACCATTGCTTTTAATTCCAGAGGATCCAGTGAGGCCTTGTGATCCGGGCCTTCCATTGTCTTATCCAGAGTAAAATGCTTTTCGATAATTTCAGCGCCAAGGCTCACTGCCGCGATCGCAACTTCAATACCACTGGTGTGATCTGAATAGCCCACACTTAAATTGAACGCATCACGAATACTCTGCATAGCCCGAAGATTTACATCGCTAAAAGGTGCAGGATACTCCGTTGTGCAATGCAAAATCGAAATCTTGTCTCTGGCCGTGCCAGAATTAACCAAGACCTTAACAGCGGCGTCTATTTCAGCCATGGATGCCATGCCGGTTGAAAGGATAATTTCCTTGTTACGGGCTGCTATTTGTTCCAGATAAGGCAAGTTTGTAATTTCACCGGACGGTATCTTGAATAGTCGTACACCCAGGTTATCCAGAAACGAAATACTCTCCAGATCAAAAGGCGTAGACAGGAATTCAATTCCCTTTTCTTCGGCGTAACTTTTTAACAATACAAAATCATCGAATGATAGCTCCAGTTTTTTCACCATATCGAGCTGGCTCTCCGAAGTACCTGTATTATTTGTCTGGTATTCCGCTTTAACCGCGTTTTTCGATATGACGTTTTCTGCAATAAATGTCTGGAATTTGACAACATCTGCGCCGGCTTCAGCAGCAATATCGATCAGCTTTTTCGCCAACTCAATATCACCATTATGATTAACACCCGCTTCAGCAATAATCAGGGTTTTTTTATACATATTGATTCAGCTCTGTAAGTAGCTTTTCGGAGTTTATGTTGACTCTGGATCTCACACCTTTCTCGTTGTAGCGTATTCTTGAAGCAGCATTTCCGTGTTCACTGATGATCAGGCGCGCAAGCTCGGAATAAGTCATATTTCTCTCGCTCAAATTATAAGTACCGCTCAACTGAGCCCTGTGATTGATTATTTCACCTATTTTCAATACCAGAAATTCAACCGACATAAATGCACTTTCCCGTTGCCCGGCTCCAAAGACGGTTATGGTATTCTCTTCAAGCAACTCCCTGAGCATAATGGAAAAAATTCGGTCTTCTCGCATACCCTCACCATAAGTCTGAGCAAGACGGAGATTAACCACCTGCATTTTGTCTTTTAAGAAAAAATACAGGAGTTCTTCACTGCAGAATTTGGAAAGACTGTATAGGCACTCGGCGTTCATGGAAGGCTTGATTATCGATCCTTCGTCATAGGTTCCACTTGCGTTAGGATAGACACCAATAGTTGATAAATTGATTACTTTTTCTGGATTTAACGTTTGTGCGATACAGACCAAGCTCTCTGTGATGGCATTATTCCGGTGAAAAACAGACAGATCTTTCGTCTGATTTGCACCACATAACACACCTGCAGTATGAATTATGACGTCTACGGGAAGGTCTGCGAAACCATCCTTCTGCACATTGCACCTGACGGATTCAACATCCGCCAGATCCAAAATGATCTCTTCATCTTTCGGATCTTCAGGGGTTGTCTTGACGATTGAATATATCCGGTGTTTTTGCCCCAGATGTTTCTTTATATGACTCCCGATAAAACCATTTGCGCCTGTAATGAGAATATTCATAGCACTAAACTGAAAACGTTATTGTACGAGTGACTCTTCGTAGTAGCGAATGACCGTACCTTCCCTCAAATCGAAGCTGATTGCTTTTTCAAATAATAAATGATTCACGATGTACTCAACTTCTTTGTAACCAAATAAAGAGCGAATATAAGTGGTACCGGAATGTCTTGCATTTATTTCAAATATTTTTGGTGTGCCATCGGGATCAAGTCTCAACTGAAAATTACAGGCACCATATGGTTTCAGGCAGTTTGCTACAGCCTCTAAATATTCGGTTATTCGCGTCGGAAAATCATTTTTAAAATGAGAAATATAGGTGTTGCCTTCTTTCAGGCTTCTTTTCAGGACAATGGATTTTTGCAATCGATCGTCCAGGAAAATTGTCCCGCAGGTATATTCATCATCATCTGTTCCGACACATTCTTGAATAATTGGATCATCCACCCTGTGCAATGCCGTTTTTAATTCTGCTTCGCAACTTACTTTATGCAGACCGACACTTCTGGCTCCCTTTCTGGGTTTAACAATCAGAGGGTAATCCAGATTCGCGAAGTCGAGCTCACCGGGTAGAAAAGACCTGGGATGAGGTAAACCATTTTCTTTCAGAAATTGATAGGTCAGATACTTGTCATTGGCAATCTCAATGACCTGGGATGAACACACCATCAAGCGCGCGCCAGTCTCTTCCTCAATCATGGATTTATACCTCGCAAACAGAGGCAGTTCAAAATCGACTCCAATGAACAACAGTTTCACCGCATTTTCAGACAATATGCTGATAATGCTATTAAGCCAGGATTGTTCCTCTACATCGGGATTGAGAATATCCGGCAATAAATAATTTTTCTCCGTCCAATATGAACCAACGGTTTGTTCAAAGTAATCCATGCCAACAAGCTCAATTTCGTCGCATAGATCCGACCTTAATATCGATTTAATAATCGCTTGACCAATTAAACTTCCGGTGCCGGTAACAGCGATAGCGGTATGTCTGCTCATAGTTACAAGGTACGTTTCGATTTTATATAGTCGATGCAAATTTCGGGATAGCCTTGCACCTGCATCTCATTGATAAGGTAGTCCACATTGAAGTTTTTTCTAATCAGTTCGACTGAGTTTAGTTCTGTGTTCCAGATAGCATAGTTAATTTCATCGATATTTACTCTGTTCTGCCCGACACTGCCGACATTGGTTAAAGCATATCCGTTGACACTTTTTGTGAACATACGGTGAGAGTGCCCGATAAATGTGTCACGGTGGATCGATACTTCCGTATCCGGGAAAATGTATGCATCATTGATCGTGTGGACAAACTCAACGTTGTCCTTCAAGTATGATGCCTGATAGATCGAAATTTTTTTCTGTCTGTTGAATCTTGAAAAACAAAAGTCAAAAAATGCCAGGGCAACAGGATGGCTACCCGGGTACTGTCCGTCCAGAAATGCGGTTTCATGATTACCCGACACCAGCACCCGTTGATCGAGACTGTCGAGCAAATCAACACACTCATTACTCCAGGGACCGTAGCCGACCACATCACCAAGAGAGATCGTCAAATCCACATGCTGTTCTGCGTTCAGCACATACTCCAATGCTGGCAGATTACCGTGAACATCACTTATCACTAATATTTTCATTTCATTGATCGATTAAATCGGGCTTGAATGACCGAAAGATTATTATTTTGGATTCTGAGCGATGAGCACATATTTAAAAGCCGAATATTTCACTCGGAAAACCCTGTCCAGATAATCAGATATCGATTTTGCTTGCTTTTCACCGATAACCTTCGCAATGAGCGGCATCAAAAATGTGAAGGCACCGAAAAATTTCACATCAATCGCTTCAAAATCGTTTTTTAAAGCATTGATGCGTGTAAGGTCAGGTATTCGCTTGATAACATTCAGAGTACGTTTATGCATTCTATAGTTAAGCCAGCGATTAATTTTATAGATCGGATTGTGATTCAGCGAATCGATGGAAACGAAGACGCCTGAGGGTTTTAACACCCTTTTAATCTCCGCATCGACTAACCCGGGATTGCCATAACTCAAACTACCCGCACACACTACCACATCAAACAACTGGTCTTGAAAGGGCAGGGATTCAATATCCGCAACTTGCATACGAATATTGCTCAAACCCAAGCGTGCCAATCGCTTCATGAGTAATTTGAGGGAATTTTCAGAAATATCGGTATAGATGACCTGCGCGCCAGTCTCTGCCAATACGAGTGAGTGCTGGCCTGTTCCAGCACCAAGCTCAAGCACTAATTTATCCCCGGTCACTAGCTTTTTAATGCATTGTTCATAGTAAAGGTAAGGTGATCGCAGATATTCGGCAAAAGCAGAGGCACCAAATTGCATTTGATCCTTTGCAACATCATAGTCCTTCAACTGAGACTTTGCTCTCCCATCGTACCTGTCTAGCTCGACCTGTTTATCTTGCTCCATCACTCTGGAATCTCTTCGCTAAATTTTCTATTCGCTTAACCAAAGCACTGTAGACAGTGTCGTATGAAAACCTGTTTTGATAAAGCTCAGACGCATTTTCTGCCATGGACTGACGCTTGCCTGTATCCGTAATCAATGCTTCTACACAGTGTTCCAGGGTTTTACCTGGGTGTTCACCGTAGATAAGCCCGATACTATGCTCTTCAAGTAACTTGGTGACCTCGCCTTTCAAGGGCGTCAAAATGGGCAATCCGTGGTATAGCGAATCAAGCACTTTGTTTGGAATGCTCCTGACAAAGTTTTCGGTATTGCAATACGGTGCAATTGAAGCCATGGAACGTTCCACCAATGCAGCAATTTGTGCACTATCAACCCAACCCGGGAACCGAACATTGGGTAAACCTGACATCATTTCTTGCCAGTTTTCAGATGAATCACCATCACCACAAATAACAAATTCACAGGATATGTTATGTTCCATAAAATACTGGGCTGCGTTCCGTAATGGCGTCATGTCGAATGCAGGTGAATGGCTACCGACAAAACAAACCCTGTTGACCCCGACACGAATTCCCTGGTTGTCCCACCAGGACCTGGCATCAATCAACTCTTTATCGCTTATGGCGGCGTCAGAGGCCGTTAAAGGTACAACCTGATCTTCTTGCCTTCTTTCTCTTCCAGAGAATGCGATTGCCCAATTTAAAAAGTCGTCCGCCATGGAGGTTAATGCTGTCGCGGTACTCATTGTTTTCCTTGCGTAGGAAAAGTAAGGCAGTAACATCATGCCAGCCAACGGCCGAACCTTTTGTGGAAATGCTTCCGTAAAAATGTGCGGCCACTGATCTTTAACATCAAGTATACAAGGTATCCCTCGCGCTTCCAGCCAATGCACCATCACCGATGCAACTTCGATAGGTGGGTAACCTATGAAGGCGACATCGGGCTCCGTATGAGGCTGTTTGAGTAAGCTGCGTAAATTTTTCGCTAAAACGATATGGTCCCACAAGCGGGAAACGCTTATGTTTTTTTTGTATCCCGGGCTGGGTATCAGCCGAATTTCCAGATTTGGATTGACCTGTACAGTAGTAACACCTTGGCAGCGGTGACGCTTTTCCTGATGGAAATACGCCGAGCTCCACAGAATCACTTTATGTCCTTGTGCCACAAGGGAATTAGCCAGGTTCATCGCTCTCATCGGCCTGTGGGTTCCTGGATCGATGTGAAGCGGCTCTCCGGTTTGAAGTAACCAAACAACTAAAGGTTGCGACATTATTATTAAATCTTCAGCGTATTAAATTCATGTGGGCTCCAAAGACCAAAATTCATGAATGATCATGGAGGTTCAGTAACTCAATTGAAAAAAAGCAGGCGCAGATTCGAGAATCCAGAGTCAGTGCTGACAAAAAAGCAGGCCACGTGATCGAAAACGATCAGAACTCTTCGTAGAGAGCCGTCAACTTTTTCGATTCAACTCCCCAATTATATTTTTTAACCACAGCCTCCTGGCCATTTGTTCCCATGGCACTGGATTTTTCAGGGTGTTCAATTATGGTTCGTATCGCCTGTGCTATTTCATTTGCATTTAACGGGTCAACACAGATTCCACAGTCATTCTCTTCTACCACCTGCTTCCACAAGGGAAAATTTGACACGATAATCGGGAGACCTGCGCTCATATATTCGAACATTTTATTGGGCTGAGCATCTATGTGATTGGGGATTGCGTGGAAAATAACCAAACCCGCTTTTGATTCAGACATCAACTCGGCAACCCCCTTCCGATCAATGAAGCCGTAATCGATGACCTGTTTCCAACCAGTATAGGTTTTGACCTCGTTTTTCAGCGCTTCATCGCTGAAAACACCCGCAAATTTCAATTTTGCATCGGTAAGACCGATGGAATGTACAAGCTCTTTTGCACCTCGATAGGAATCCATACACCCCACATAACAGATTGCGTCTTCTCTCTGTTCCCAAGGCTTACGGGTCGACAATTCATCCAGAATCGGGTAGTTATTGATGACCAGTGTTTGCCTGTTTATTTTTTTGAATTTTTCCCCGATCGAAGGCGTCGCACAAACCACAGCATCGAGTCTGGCGCAGAGCAATGACTCTGTTAAGGCGAACACTTTAGACAGCACGACTCGGGATACAGCGTTTAAGTAGGCCTTGCCTAACAGTTGTTTTGGTAAATCTTCATGGGCATCGAAAATGACCCTTTTACCTGATAATTTCAATTTCCAAGCGACAAACATCAGCTCGGGATCATGTAGATGATAGACGTCTGCATCCAATGCTTTCGCTCTTGTATAAACTTTCCTGACGGTTACCGTCATGCGGTGTATGCGTTTGGTGCCCTTAGCGCCGACATCATAAATCTGGACATTATTTTTTCGTTCATCACCGTTCCCGTCCGCTACGATCAGACTCGTATCGAAGCCATGCTGTGCCAGAGATGAACACATTTTCAAAAAAATTCGGGTGTCGTAACGTTGATGCGCTGATGTGAGGTGGGCAATTTTAAGCATAGGTTTTGATTTTCTTATTGGTCACTTTTTGCAATATGTTTTTTAGCTTTTGCAACAAAGCATAATGCCGATCCCAATTATCGAACTCCACATATGATCTACCAGGCTCATCGATCAATTGATCAAGTTCAACAACGGATAACTTCAGTTTTTTGGCAACATATTCCTTATCATTTTTCAATTCAACGGGATCATAAAGTGGCTTTTCCAGTTCTTTTAGTGCGCAATCCCGTGTGATTTCACCGGACAAAATAAGGCTGGATAAATGCACTTTCCTTTTGTCGTAATCGAATTTTTTAGGTAGATAATAATTTTGAAAAAACTTGGTAAATCTGGATTCACCGTGTTTTCGTCCGTACTCTTTGTAGCCAACAGTCCTAACGAGCTCTTCAAGCGCCTCTTTTTTATTATAAGGCATATAATTCAAAGGCCTGATAGTGGTCATTTTCTTGATAAAAGGATAGTAAAAGAAATACTGAAAAAACGAGATTGTTTTAAAGGACTGAAGTTTTTTATGGCCAAAGCGCTTATGAATTGCCCGAAGGTTAATAGAATCCATTGCCGAGTGATGCCAGGAATGCGGGGCTACCGACTCCGTGGCCATATTTCCACCACTGATAACATAGCGGATTCCATTTTGCACAGCAAAATGATACAACGATGAAAATATCGCATGATCCTGCACGACATCTTGATTGGAAACACCGGATTTCAAGTAAGCTACCTGCAAATCGCGCACTTCTTCCCAATCCATTACATCGGTGTATAAATCAAAACCACAGTATTTTACGATTTGTTCAATGTTGTGAACTGCCAACTCACTATTCCAGCCGACATCAATGTGCACTACAAGTGGACGCAACCCCCAATCTTTCATTTTGAGTGCAAGATACGAACTGTCTACCCCACCACTGAGCCCGATAATGCAGTCATACTCCTTGCCTTCTCCTTCCTTTCGAATTTGCTCCAGTATTTTCCCCAATTTCTGTTTTCCGGTTTCATTGGGGAACCACATGGATTGGCTATCCTTATCAAATATTTGACAATGACTGCATTCGCCAACAGAGTTGAACGTTATTTTTTCATCACTCGTATCCATGACACAGCGTGTACAGACGGTTCTGTTCATGACTTTAACCATTTTAAAATAAAGATTTCAATTCATCATAGCTCGGGTACGTTATGAGCACGGCTTTGTGCTTGCCATGAAAGACAAACATATCACCTGCCGCTACCGCCGACACACCGCCTTCGGAAACTGCTTTTGACATATCCTCCAGTTTCCCGGCCCCACCTGCAGCGACCACAGGTATATCTACAGACTCGCTAACCGCCTTCAATAAATTTAGATCGTATCCCTTACCTGTGCCTTCTCGATCAATCGAGCAAAGTAAAATTTCACCTGCACCCAGATCTTGCATTTTCCTCGCGTAATCGAGCGGGTTGATTTTAGTGCCACGGGTACCATTTTGAACGTAAACCTCAGATCGCCCCAAAAATGAGGTTTTAACGTCTATTGAGGCAACAATACTTTGAGATCCAAACACACGGCTTGCATTTCGGATCAGATCCGGGTTTGAATATGCCGAAGTATTCAAGATCACTTTTTCGATACCGATTTTAAAGAGCTTTTCGATCTCATCGCAGGATGTAATCCCGCCACCATAGCCAAAAGGCATGAATGCTTCATTCGCGATATCAACTAACAACTCGTAGTTAGGCCCCTGTCCACCTGAAGTCGCGCTAATATCCAGAAAGACCAGCTCATCGACTTCTTTTTCATTGAAAATCTTAACGGCATTGACGGGGTCCCCCACATACTTGTGATGCTTGAATTGGCGGCCTTTCACCAAGCCACCATCGCGCAACAAAAGGGAAGGTATAACGCGTACTCTCAACATAGGGATAAACTGATAAAATTTTTCAGCAAGTTCATTCCAAATTTATGACTCTTCTCGGGATGAAACTGAACGCCGAATATATTGTCTTTGTGTATTGCTGACGCAAAGTCATAACCATAAACCGTTGTACCCAGGGTATGCTCTTTATGTTTTACGACAGCGTGATAGGTATGCACGAAATAAAACCTGGCTTCCTCTTCAAAGCCATTAAACAATCCATCTTCTCTCGCGGGCGAAACAACATTCCAGCCCATATGCGGTACTTTCAATTTCTTTTGAGTATGGGTAAAGCTGAATTTTTTAACTTCTCCGGGTATCCAGCCCAGACCCGCTCGTGTGCCCTCGTCACTGCGCTCAAGGAGCAACTGCATACCGAGACAAATGCCTAAAAATGGCACTTTCTCTTCCAGAACTTTTTGCTCCAATGGCACGATAAATCGCTCAAGTTTCGACATTCCATTATCAAAAGCGCCGATTCCGGGCAAGATAATCGCTGTGGCTTCACGAAGAGCCCCCGGATCTGATGTGATCGACGCTTCGGCACCGATTTTCTTGAGCATATTTAAAATGGATCCGGTATTACCCGTCCCGTAATCTAGAATCAGTATCAATTTATTCTCGCAATCGATTATAAATAAGATTATTCATTTTTCTGGTAAGTTCCAGAATCACACTCGTAATCGTGTTACTTTCAAATCCTGACATCAACAGCACGCATTCTGCGATGCGATACCTCAATCACGAATATCAGGAAACATACTTACTCAAGAGTACTTTTCCTGCCCTTACAATACGAACAAAAACATACATCCAAGACAGGCGATCAGGTAATTGCATTGTTGCAAGATCTTTATCGGATGGTTGGAATGAAGAATAGATCGTTTTCAATTTGTTCATTGGTTTAGTTTGCAACCTGAGGCACCAAAGCCAATAACTGAATTGTGCCCTGATACCATGGGTCGTGAATTTTTTCGGGGGGCAACTCAGTATATCGGGTAGTATCTTTGCAGACAGTCTACATGCATTTTTCCAAACTTGGTTTCGGGCTTTTATTTGATACGGTACGGGGGTTCCAAACACAAGATTTGAGACCCTGAAAGCCACACCAACACAGGGCATGACCCCTAGCTTTTCGGCTTCAGCGACAACAATGGACCAATTCAGCTCGTTATTTTTGAGCATGTAATTGATATCGTTCAGCCAATGCAATCTCATCCAGTTATGTCGCGATCCATGCACACACAAATAAATGAATAACAATTCTTCAGCCAGCAAACGTACTTTAGCACCATATATCGTGTGTTCTTGTGAACCATTCCAGAGATCATCAGGGTCAATCGGCAATGCGGCGAAATGCGCTAATTGACAATGTAAATCGATCTTCAATTCTTTTTTAACAAAGGTTAACTCTTGAACGGACTGAAATTGTTTTCGTTTTACAAGCTCTCGTGCCGGGATTTTTGAGTCGAAATTTAAATCAAAGCCTAATTCAAACAATACCTCTGCGACGGCTGGAAAGTCTGCAGGTTTGATCAGTAAGTCAATATCGCTGGATTGACGTAATCCAACATCACCGTTAAAAAAAAGGTGTGTTGAGGACAATCCCTTGAGCAAAATGAGCGGAATATCACTTGCCGCCAATGCTTTCGAAATACTATTTAGTTCTTTGACCTGTCGTAAATTGGCTTGGGCGATCAAACGACGTTCTTTGCCCAGAGTCTCCATAACCCACCCTGGCACTTGCCCACGATGATTATTGAGTTCTCTGGCCAGAAGCAAAACCAATCGATGATATCGTGCGGATTCCAGCAGGATTGCCCAATCAACATCCAAAGACAGAAATTCCCTTAACTGGGATAGCTGATCCTGATTGAGTTCTAAATCACCACAACACAGGAGTATGATTTTTAATTCTACGGGAACTTCCAGCGGTGATTTAAGAATATCCATATCGCCAACAAATAAATATCTATACTTGAACAAAACAGAACAACGAATCAACCATAAAAAATTAACTCACTGATATAAAATAAGAATCATGTATGCTTTAGATTCCCGTGTAAACTCAATCTGTATTATGCAATTTTAGCAACAGAACGCTAACGCACAAACATTTCATCCGTAATCAACGCAATCATAGATCTGGGCTGGCATGCCAATATGAGAAATAACCACGATCATCGAGCTCCAGTTTCTCACGCTAAAGAGAGCGGGATTACTGGTTCTTCTACGAGACGATTTTAAAACTATACCATGAAGACACTCTTGTTCTTTGTTCTCTACTTGTTCCCACTCCTGCTACTTTTCAGCTACAGAAGTAAATATGGAGCTCGTGTTCTGAGAGTGAATTGTTCCAGTATCGTAATGCTCTTTTACATCATCAGTAATCATATTGGCTTGGTTTTTTTATTTTTCGCGGAGCATGGGGTAAAACAACTAAGCTACATCAATAAAGATACGGTTTTATATTTAGCCGCTTGTAGTTCTGTAGTGGTCTTTATTTATATCGTTATCGACGCACTTTTACTCAAAGTTTCGCCTTACCAACGACTTGTCGATGTCAAAGCAATCACTGACGAAAGAATAAATTACATCCCTATAATCGGTGTCGGATTAGTAACCGGCGCAATTGCAATGGCAAAGTTTTTGGACAATTCGCCTCTGTTGATGCTGCTATCCGGTGATTTTAGTGGCGCCCATTCTGCCCGATTGAGCACATATTCGGATGGCAATCACTTTTGGGGCATCAAACCCTCCTACCTGAAAATCATTTTTGAAGTGTTGTTATTCGCAATGACCATTCCTCTCGTTAAATTTGCAGCCAACAAAAAAACAGGTAACTTACTCATTTATATACCGCTTTTAATCATCGTTATGCTTGAGTCAATGTCGAATGTATCAAAAGGCGCACTGATTATCCCGTTATTCCAGATCTGGATATTGTATTCGTTGGTTTCCCATTCATCGCAACTCAACAACAGATTTGTTTTTTGGGCAGTTACTGTAACCGTTATCATAATCTCATCAATATCTGCCTACATCATGCACAAGAGCGCCATCGATTTTCTTTACCCGATTGAGAGGCTGACTTTGGGCAACCTAATACCGCAATACGTTGTAGTGAATTATTTCAACTTCGATAACATACTCTACGGTGCAACAGCACCGCGCTGGATGAGTTTCGGGGCACATACACAAATTCTGTTAGATGTCTTCGCCTGGAAAGAGCTCACCGGATGGTCTGATGGAAGCTTTTATACAGCACCCTCTTCTTTCGTTGCCCATGGTCACGCAAATCTCCATATATTTGGCGTAATGCTGCTCACTGCTGCAGTGTTTTTCTTTCTCAGGATGATTGATTTGTTATTGATTACGGTTAAATCTGAAACCATATACGTTGCACTCATGGTCTATACTTGTTACCACTTTTCCATTTTGGCTGCCGGGGCTTCAATCGCTTTCATGTTCGATTATTACTATTTTGCTGTAATACTGTTCGCTTTCTTTTTTTATTCCAAGTCATTAACACAAAAAAACGGGTAGCGTTTATTTTTAGCTACTTTTTTGGCAACGAGTGTAGAACGGAAGCAACAACACAAAATTCTGGATCCACTCCTGAGAAGATCATTCGATGATATCAATTTTACCTTTAATCGGTAGAGAGCAAGAACTCTTTGCCGATGATATGAATTCACAAGCAACAACCATCAACGAGATAGTTTCAAATTCAAAATTTCTTGTGCTTGGAGGTGCAGGCTCCATCGGACAAGCGGTAACCAAAGAGATTTTCAAACGAAATCCCTCGAAGTTACATGTTGTGGATATCAGTGAAAACAACCTGGTGGAACTTGTGAGAGATATCAGAAGCTCAGAAGGTTACATCGCTGGGGATTTTAAAACCTTCGCTCTAGATATCAACAGTATCGAGTATGACGCACTGATCAACTCTGATGGGGATTACGACTATGTTCTAAACTTGTCTGCCCTCAAACATGTTCGGAGTGAAAAGGATCCTTTCACCCTCATGCGAATGATCGATGTCAATATTTTCAATACCGACAAATCGATTGTTCAGGCCAGAATGGGTGGGGCCAGTAAATACTTTTGTGTCTCCACAGACAAAGCGACCAATCCGGTAAACATGATGGGTGCTTCGAAACGTATTATGGAAACCTTTCTCATGCGCCGGAGTACCGAGATTGATATTTCCACTGCAAGATTCGCCAATGTCGCGTTTTCCGATGGCTCACTATTACATGGATTTAACCAACGCCTGCTAAAACAACAACCCATCGTCGCGCCAAACGATATCAGGCGTTTTTTTATTACGCCAAAAGAATCTGGTGAACTTTGCCTGTTATCCTGCCTGCTCGGTGAAAACCGGGATATCTTTTTCCCCAAGTTATCCGAGCACCTTCACTTGCTTACATTCGCCGATATCGCCAAAAACTATCTGATACAGCGTGGATTTGAACCTTATCTTTGCCATTCTGAAGAGGAAGCGCGGCGTTTGGTAAGCGATCTACCCCGGCAGGGCAAATGGCCGTGTTTGTTTACACAGAGCAATACGACAGGTGAAAAAGAGTACGAGGAATTCTTCTCAGACACAGAACAGGTGGTTACGGATCAATTCAAGAGCATCGGTATTATCAAAAATGAGTGCAGGTTTAACGAAGACATGTTGACTGTATTCGAAAATGAAATTGCCGCAATGAAAAAGCGGGGCTTGTGGAAAAAAACCGAAATCGTTGATCTTTTTAACAAAGTAGTCCCTGAGTTTCAGCATCTCGAAACAGGGACCTACCTAGACAGTAAAATGTAATCACATGATGACAACATTTAATAAAGCTATTGTTGATTTCGTTCAGGATACGTACCAGACAAAAGACTTCATTCCGTTGCATGCACCGACGTTCATTGGCAATGAAATGGACTATCTAAAGCAAACAATAGACAGTACCTTCGTATCAAGCGTAGGTGAGTATGTAAACCAGTTCGAGTCTCAGATAGAGCAGTTCACTCAAAGCAGGAAAGCGGTTGCCACCGTCAATGGCACTTCTGCGCTTCATATTGCGCTGCTGATGGCTGGCGTGAAACCTCATGACCTGGTTCTCACACAATCCATGACCTTCGTTGCCACGTGCAATGTCATCCACCACATGGGGGCGGAGCCACTCTTTATTGATGTTTCTAGAAAAAGCCTGGGTCTCTGCCCGACAGCAGCCGCAGAATATTTAACTGCTCATACGTTCATTAATGCACAGGGACATTGCCAACATAAAACCTCCAACCAGATTATCAGAGCCATGGTGCCAATGCATACTTTCGGGCACCCCGCTGAATTGGATGAACTGGCGTCAGTGTGCAAACACTGGAACATAACGTTGGTAGAAGATGCCGCTGAAAGTCTTGGATCGTACTACAAAGGTCGACACACCGGGACGATTGGAAAATTCAGTGCACTCAGTTTCAACGGCAATAAAATCATCACAACCGGTGGTGGCGGGATGTTACTTTGCGCATCTGAAACAGATGGCATCCGGGCCAAACATATCACAACCACAGCTAAAATTGCCCATCCCTATGAGTTTGAACATGATGAAGCCGGCTTCAATTACCGGATGCCAAATCTAAACGCGGCACTGGGGTGCGCACAGATGGAGGTACTGCCGCTCTTTCTCAGGAAGAAAAGAGAACTTGCTGAACACTATCAAGCGTTTTTCAAGCAGTCGGAATTTGAGTTTATTGCAGAGCCAGAGTATGCAAAGTCCAACTATTGGTTAAACGCCATAATCTGTCCGGATGAAGCCTCTCGAAAGAGTCTGCTTAGCTATACTAACGAACAGGGTGTAATGACCCGACCCGTTTGGCGCCTCATGCACAAGCAGAAAATGTTCAGTTATGCCAAACAAGGCGTCTTAACCAATTCTGAATGGCTAGAGGGACGTTTGGTTAATTTGCCCAGTATGCCATTATTGAGCGGAACATAAGGAACTATGGCACATACATTTTTAGTTGTGGGACTGGGTAGCATTGGTCAACGCCACGTAAACAACATAAAAGCAATCCAACCTGAATCCCGTATTATTGCATTGCGAAGCAAACAGTCGTCGCAGCAACGTTCTGAAATTGCCTGTTCGGGCAAAATCGACCATATAATTTATGACATTGCAGCGTCAAAACAATTTGATATTGATGCGGCAGTCCTGTGCAATCCATCTCCATTTCACATCGAAATCGCCCTGGAGCTGGCACAGCGTGGTATCCATTTGCTCATCGAGAAACCCATCTCGAACACCTTGGACGGAATAGATGAACTGATTGAGCAAACTCGGAAAAACAATCTGATTCTACTCACCGGTTATAACTTTCGCTATTCCGAAAGTGCCAGAAAATTCAAACATCTTTTAGAATCCGGTGTTATCGGAGAGACACTCCAGGTCATTGTCGATACAGGCCAGTATTTACCTGACTGGCGGACCAACCGAGATTATCGATTCGGGGTATCAGCACAGGAAAATCTGGGGGGCGGGGTCTTACTCGAACTCAGCCATGAATTCGATTACCTGAGATGGTTTTTTGGTGAAGTCGCCGGATTATATGCAGACACGTCCCGTACCGGAACACTGGATATTGATGTCGAAGACAATGTTAACATCATTCTAACCTTTGTCAGCAAAGTCAAAGCGCTCATTCACATGGATTTTTTACAGCGTTCACCAACACGACTGTGCAAGGTCATTGGCAGCAGGGGCACGTTAACATGGAATGCAATTACAGGCGAAATAGCTTGCTCGGTTCCAGAAACGGCGATAACTGCAGAATATCCCGATAAGATTCAAACCGACCGGAATGACATGTTTATCGAAGAAATACAACACTTCATTGATTGTATGAATGGCGTCACTGAACCTTGTATCGGCAGAGACGAGGGAAAGAAAGCACTGGAAATTGCCCTGGCCGCAAAACTGTCGGCACGTTCGAATCAATTCATCCAACTCAATTCATCCAAATCGCCAGGTCATGACTCAATTGAAAAACAATAAGACTTGTATCGCGTTTATCTTTGCTCGTGGGGGTTCCAAAGGTATCCCGAGGAAAAATATAAAATTATTGAATGGTAAACCGCTCATAGCCTATTCGATTGAAAGTGCTTTGGCCTCTCCTCTAATTGATCGCGTTATTGTCTCCACAGACGATGAAGAGATCGCTGAGATCGCCCGGGAATACGGTGCCGAAGTGCCGTTTCTTCGTCCCGAAAAGCTCGCATCAGACCACGCGCCCGAGTGGATGGCTTGGCGACATGCCATTGAATTTATAGAAAACCAGGACGACACCTTCGATGTTTTTGTCAGTCTACCGCCAACAGCACCGTTGAGATCGCTTCAGGATATCGAACAATGCATCAATGCATTGGATGACGACGTTGATGTTGTGATCACAGCCCAAAAAGCAGATCGAAGTCCCTACTTCAACATGGTGACCTTGGATGCCAACCATCATGCATCATTAGTGATCAAACCGGACTCTGTGATTGCTCGCCGGCAGGATGCCCCCGCTGTATATGATATGAGCACGGCAGTCTACGTTACCCGCCCTCAATTCGTATTGGACAATAACAGTATTTTTAGCGGCTCGGTCAAAGCGGTTATTCTCCCCCCCGAAAGAGCTGTGGATATCGACACACCGATCGATTTCATGCTCGCAGAACTCATTTTGAAACAAGGTATTTAGAATGCTATCCGGACAAGTTATTGTAGTGACAGGTGGAGCTGGATTACTGGGAAGCGAATTCGTTAAAGCCATTGCCCGTGAAGGCGGTATTGCGATAATTGCAGACTTGAATGAAGAGCATGGGCGAACCCTGTGTCAGGATATTGAAACGGAAGGTAATACAGGCAGTGCTGATTTCGTTTCGCTTGATATCACATCCACAAGCTCGGTATTAGCAGCGATCACCGAAATCGCCTCGAAATACGGCAAGATCGATGGACTCGTCAATAACGCCTACCCTCGAAACAAGAACTATGGCCGAGGTTTCTTTGATGTCGATTATTCGGATTTCTGTGAAAATACCAATTTAAACATAGGCGGTTACTTTCTAACCTCACAGAAGTTTTCCGAGTTTTTCAAAAACCAGGGCCACGGAAACATCATCAGCATTGCATCAATCTACGGCGTCATCGCGCCAAGATTCGAACTTTACAACGACACTAACATGACGGTCCCCGTAGAATACGCTGTGGCAAAGTCTGCTTTGATTCACTTAACCAAGTACATGGCAAAGTTGCTTAAGGGCACAGGTATCCGGGTCAACTCAATCAGCCCTGGTGGTGTGCTCGATGCTCAACCCGATAGCTTCCTGGACGCTTACAGCGCTTATTGTTTAACAAAAGGCATGCTAGAAAAAAGCGACCTCGTCGGCACACTACTCTATCTCCTCTCAGATATGTCTAAATCTGTAAATGGACAAAATATTGTTGTAGATGACGGCTTTACGATTTGAGTGATTTTAAGTCAGACTGCCAATAATTTACGACAAATTGCTCAATCCGAAACGAGCATTCCGTTAATGATGCCCGTTCCTATTCTATCGAGACTTACAACGCACAATGATCACTAATACCGGCTATTTCGCCCGTTTGTAGATAGTTCACCCAGGCTTCATTGTGTTCATTACTGATAAGAGCCTGAAGCACTTGAGCTTTCATTCTGATAATTGGCTTGCCATCGGTACTACTGCGGCCACGAACGCGAAGATCATTCGAGGGATAAACCGACAATTCAACGGGGAACGCGCTGTCGATAAAAACGTGTGTATATTCTTCAACTCTCCCGTTTTTCTGAACCAATACTTGTTTCGTTTCATAGTGCCATCCAATTCGACGAAGTTCTTCTTCCAAAAATTCGAAACAATCCGTAAATACGTGGATATCAATATCACTACTCACCCGGATTCGACCTGTACTGACAGACCCGATAAGTCTCGGATTGAAATTGGATAGGTTTTCCATAATATCCAAAGCTACAATCCGCATGGCAAATAGTCTTGCAGTCCTGGCATCACCTTCTTTCAATTGCGCAAGTTCCGCAAGGGCATTGGCAATCTCACCATTTGAAGGCAGGTCTATTACACGAAAACTACCGCCACCACCTTGTTTGAATAAACGACGTGCAGCAATGCGTTTCGCATCAAAATACTGACTAACGCCTTCCTCATACATTAACTTTGCAGCGGTTTTAATGATTTGCTGCCGGATCTGGTGACTCTTCTTTGCTTTCTTTTTAACTTGAAATTTTCGCATCAGTAAGGCGGCGATTGGCCGCAGATGTTGAAAAATGATAAGAACTAATGAATCTCCGCAAGGCCGGATAAAACGAGTTCCAGCGCAACTTCGGGCGCGATAACATCAACGTCAACCCGCCTGCCTTTCAAATCCCAACGCCTTAACTGCTCCAAGTCAGTAAGTTGTTGTGAGCCACGTAATTTCTTGCGTGTACGTGCCGAGTGTTTGAGTAAGTCTAAATGATGCTCAACCAGCCAGATAACACGCGAAGGTAAAAGCCCAGCTAACATTTCTGCGCCAACGAGGTCATGGTGAGGAGGATCAATTGCTTTACCCAGATCGTGAAACAATGCTGCCGCCCACAACTCGGGATCATTAGTTTCGTTGTAAGCTAATTCAAATACCTGTAGGGAATGATAGAGTGCGTCACCTTCAGGGTGATATTGGGGTGATTGTTCTACACCTTCAAGATTGAGAAGTGCTGGGAGGAGTATTTGCCGTAGCTGATTAACGGAGAGCGATGATTCTGGCGGGAAATGGATTGTTGTAGGGTAAAAATCTAATGAATATTTTTTTCTCACTAATATACCGGTTTAACCGGCTGTCTGGAATTGGACTTTTTAAGTCAGGTGTAGATGCTATTACAGTAGGATTTCTATTTCAATCGCTTTCATGAAATAGAATAACAAATCAGAATATTGGTCTTGTGTGTTAACGGGTTTGGTTTTGTGAGATCCGATGGTCAGTGTTGTAAATACGCTTCTCATTTGTCGTATAGTGAGACTGATTAAAACTCTACCCCACGACTGTAAATTGACAAAAAACTATCATATTTTTCGGATAGCTGCTTAAGGCTAGTCCTGATCTGATTGTTGGGCTGCCTCAACAGCTTCTACGATGGCCAGCTTTATCTCTTCTGAATACTCATCTTCGTAAATCAGAGAACTGATGATTTGATGAAGCAGATCTTTATCGACCACATTGTCAGCCACCCATACGACAATGTTTTCCATCTCTTTGACAAATCGCTTTACCACATAGTCGAAACCATTCAACTCAAGGAAGTATGCGCCCAACACCAGTGAAGAGCGCTTATTGCCATCATTAAACGCATGGTTTTTGTTGATGGAAAACACCAAGTGGGTCAGCTTGTCCTCCATCTCAGGGTAATACCAATCATTTTGGATATGTTCTAAAGGGCTTTCCAACTGACCAATATCTTTGGTCCCTGCCATTCCACCGGTATGCTCGATAATCCAATCATGCTCTTGAGCTACATCAAAGTAGAAAAACCTTAACGCCGCTCCTGTAGTGTCGCTCATAGATACAGTCCTTTGACTAGCGGTCTTTCAGGCGCTCGAGCACCGCCAACGTTTCGGGATCACTCAATTGTTCCTCTAAAGAGCGGCTCTTTTCGCTCAGGAATCGTTCGAAATCGGCTTCTGGTACGGATTGTATGTAAGCTTCCAACTTCTCGTGTAGTGCATCGCGAAAGCATAAATCACGACTTGCCATCTTGGTTCGTGCATCCAATATCAGAGGTTTAAACAGGGGATGTTTTTCGAAGCTAGCAAACAGACTTTCAGCCTCTTTCTGTTTCAGCTTGCGGCCTTGGGCTTTACTTGCTTGTTCGAACTCATGTGCGATACCCGATTCGTAACTCGCAATCAGGTTCAACACTTCAGAATACAGTGTCTCACGGATATTCGTTTTGGCCGCCAAATTCAAAACCTTTTTATATTCGGCGGCTTTTTCCTGAAATATACTTTGGTAGATGAGATTGGTAAACCGGGCATAAGTCCATTTGTTGACCTCTACATACTTATCCAATGCATCTGTAAATTGGCGACGATAGTTCTCTTCTTGAAGTGCTGAGACCAAGTAGTTTTCATCTCGCTGATTGATGAATTTAGTGTGCCCTCCCGTTCGTTCTGCCATAACATCCAGTACGATATCTAACAGGCGAGAACGTAACTGGCGTGCTTGCTCACTTTCGGTCAGCAACATACCCAAGTTCAGCACTGCTCGAAAGTTAAATGCCCCAAGGACACTAGTTTTGGTACCGTAATTGATTACGGTACCATCCTGTAATATTTTGAATTATCTCAGTTTTTTACCTTTAAGGAGCTTATAGCCGTTCGCTTTTAATTCTTCAGCATGACTGACCAGATACTTCTCTATCGTACTATCGCTAACCTCATACAGCTCCATTACTTGAGATTTAGTAAATACCGTGTCACCTTCAAACTCCACACCGCCCAAGCTTAGGTGCTGCTCAGCCTGTTGCAGTGCATAGCGGTTGTTTAGGATATTCTGGCGGTCGTGGGAGGACTTGGTGAGGTCTTTGGCCATATTGTAACTAATCCTTATTTTTATAATTCAGCGTCAAGTTTACGATCTCTAAAAAAGATATAATTAGATCCACTGTTCGATTAGACCACATCACTTTGTGTACGGAATGTTTAGTACCCAATCTTCTTGCAATATCAATTGTGGCCTCAGAATTAAGAAGAAACTGCTCATGTATATCGGTGACAGAGTTATTCCAAGCAAAAAGCGAGAAGACAGCGAGCTCAAAGAGACTATCTGTTTGTTTAGGGTAGGGGTTTAATAAGGATATTTTATGGCTCATTATAATAATCCGAGCTATGCAATATCAGCTAAGCATAACTCGAACTACTAAAAGTGTGATACATTTTTGTCAATATATAACTGTATAAATAAAATAAAGTTGGACCCTAATATTTGATAGCCTTACAAAAAACTGAGCTATTAAACCAACTTACCTTGAATATACTGATCAGCACCGGCTTCTACAACAGTATAGCCTAATGCGCTGTAACCTTTCTGCCGCCTTTGAAACATTCTTTGTAGCATTGGTAATCCACTATCCACATAATCATAAATGACTACTTTGTCTTTTCCTTCTGCTTCGCGATGGATACGACCGGCATACTGAGCTAGCGAGCCTTTCCAGGAAATAGGAAGCGCCAGAAATAATGTATCGAGTTTTGGCAGATCAAATCCCTCACCGATGTATTTGCCAGTTGCGATCAGCACTTTCGTTTTATTTAACGAGTCCATGGCATCTTTACGCTCTTTAACTTTCATGCCTCCTCGAAGGATTGTATGAGAAACATCTCTGTCGCTTAAAAGCTCACTTAATAAAAGCGCATGTTCTCGTCTTTCAGTCAGAAGAATAGGATTACGCCCTTCGTTGACAGCAAGCACTAGATCTTCAGTAATCTGACGATTTCGTTCTTCGTTCTCCATTAACCATCGATATACTTCTGCGATATGGGGCCTCGACTCCGAGTCCAGCAAATTTTCAGGCGGAGTAGAGGTAATGGTTTTAGTGATTACCCGCTGCTCGAACTGGCTTTGCTTCGATGAAGTCACTGTATGGCGGATAGATCCTGCATGCATAAATATTATAGGCTGGTGACCATCCTGTCGTTGAGGTGTCGCCGTAACACCGAACACATATTTCGAGTGAATTTCATTGAGTAGGCGCTCATAGTTGGGTGCTGAAATATGGTGGCATTCGTCAATGATCACTTGGCCATACTCGAAGACACTTTGGTCCACAGTATTATCCTTTCGATTAATCAAGCTCTGGTAGGTGGCGATATCGATGATTCCTGTCGCTTTTCTTTTGCCGCCACCAATGACACCAATCTCTGCGTTATCTAAAAACATCGACAATCTCTCTTTCCATTGATCCAGTAGTTGTCGACTATGGACGAGTATCAACGTATTTACTTTGCGCTTATGAATGACGCCTATTGCCGTAACCGTTTTTCCGAAAGCAGTTGGCGCATGCAATACGCCCACATCATGCTTGCAAAGTGACTTCACAGCAGATTTCTGATCAGCTCTTAACTCGCCTTTAAATTTAATGGCTTTAAGCTTTTTCCCTGTTTGCCGCTTATCATCAATTTCTAGTTCAATGTCTTGCTGGCCGAGGATCTCGACAGTATCGTCATAAGATCCCCGGGGAACACATAGATAACCCTGCTCAATGGTTGCCAAACATATAAATCGGGGAATACCATTGGTCGAGAATCGCAGTGCCTGTGTCTTGAAGAATACAGGGTTTGAAAAACTCGCTACGCGCTTCATTCTCGCAATAAGTGCCTGAGGTAGGCCCTCAATAGGAATATAGATTTTGTTTGCCAAAACAAGACCGACATTTGCAGGACAGTTTTCAATTTTATCCTTTTTAACCGGGAAGGATTTCTCCCAAGGTTTCAGCTCCGGTTCACTCTCGCCGGTATCTTCCAATTGATCAAGCAGACTACTCAGTTCTCGCCTGCTAATTTTTCTGAGACTTTGGAGAATAGCCCATTGATCAGGATACGGGTTGAAATGCTCATCAACAAAAACAGAATTCCCAACTTGTCTCGGCCCATTCTGTAACGGCAGCGCAATGAGATTCCCAAAACCTCCTTCAGGCATGGTATCTTGATTCGGAAAAAGTCTATCGTAAGACTCGAAAGATAAACCAGCATGCTTTTCCATTGCCTTATCTAATAACGCAAAACCTAATCTGCGAGCATCACTCGCTGGCACAGTTTCTTCAAAGAATATCCAAACATGTGCGCCATTCCCTGATCGAGACCGCTCGACTATAAATGGTAAAGAAAAGTCGACACATGTCTGCCGAAATGCCAATACTGATGGCTGCCAGTCTGTCTTATCAAAATCGACGGCCAGAAACCAACAATCATCGTCCGGTAATAGAGGGTACAAACCTACGGTATGCTTACCCGCAAGGTGATCATAAATAACGGAATAATCTATCGGGACAAAGATGCGATGTGAACAATCCCCACATTTAATCCTGGGTTTATTGCAAATACCCTGTTTCCACTCATTGGCACAGGCGACAGAATAACCGCTACGGCCTTGTTTATTTTCCCATCGTAAAGAAAAGATGTCTGTTCTGCCTTTGAACAAACTAGAAAATAGCGCCACTTTTTGTTCAAGGCTGAGCAATTCAGTCTGTTGAGCGGTACGTAAACCCGAATGGCGTTCTTGCTGCAGGAGTTGCTTACGATTTAATAACTGATTTTTCTCCTTTTCTAGAACAAGTAAGCGCTCTTCTATTTGTGCTAACTCTTGTTCTATGGAAGTCATGCTAGTTCTTTGTTAAATGATCCATCTGGTGAAAAACAGTCAGTGTTCGTACTCTCGCCACCATGAAAAGCCCACCGGCCGATGCCAAAAGAATTGCCAAGGCATTCAACAATGCCCCTTTGTCAGAGAGAATAAAAACAAAAATTCCTGACGCATACAGAATCAGGCTTTGAAAACCTTGTTTTAACATTTTAGTAGGCAAGAACTGCAGTAACATCAAGAGTGTAATAAAGCTCATAAGTAGCGTAAAAAACAAATCAAATTTTTCCATAATCTCTAATTCCGTGCTCTTCTATAGTTTATTATACCGAGTGACTCCGCCCTGCGCTCTTTTACCTCACCGAAGCTACGAACTCGTTTTATTTCTCCAACACTTCAGAGCCATCTTAACACCTGCTTCTGGCAAATACTCCTGTTCCAATCGGCCTCTCTCTTGTGTCAATAGATAATCGTAGAAACGAGATTCAGTTTCGGTCAACCCCTCTGGAGTAACCTGTTGAGCTAGAGCAGGTTCATGAACAGCATTATCAGCAGAATAACAATCAAATAGAGATTGATTCATCAACAAGGATTCGACACTTGCCCTATACAGCCTTGCTCGGGCCAACATCAGCAATCCCCAAGTGTCCATATCTCCCCAATAGCCAATGGATTGGTCATCAAAAACTTCAGAACCTAACCACTGTAAATCTAAACCTGCACCAAGAATAGCTATCGTTCCGGCTAACTCAGGTAATAAATGAATGCATTGTTCATTTTCAACCACTAGCACATGGGAACCAGGCAATCGTTTTTGCGATAACTCACTGGTAGGTACTCTCATACGTTGAAATGGCAAAAGGTGTTGATCAAGAGGTGTAAGCATAACCCAGTGGTCATTTTCACTATAAGCATCGAGAAAAGCATGCAACCCCAATTCGCTCGCGAGCCCGTCATAACGTTCGTCTAATAAGCAGATCAGAAGGCTACCATTACGCTCGAAAAATTTTGTGTCGATGCCAAGCCCACCAAGTAATCGTAATGGTCTTCCTCTAGCATCTCCAGGTGATAAAGATTCTGCCAAACGGGCTGTTGTCACAACTTCATCTATATCTTTGCCACGCCAAATCGATCTATTACGAACGATAGGCTCCCGAAATAATTCGTGGACAGAAGAGACAATATGTTCAAGCGCTGAAAATTCATCCTTTACGCTTTTGTCAGCTGTAGCGGCAATCCACTCGGAAGGCGAGCGCAAGATCCATCGAACAGGCATGGAAACAGCTTTTGCGCCAGCCCGGTATTTAATGGGCTCCCAGATGACCTCGCCTATCTCTACTTCTCGCCAATGTCTAATGTGGGATTCTACAGACTTCGTCTGTCCTACGAATTCTGCTCCTGTTGGTTTACCAATTGGAAACTCAAGAGGCCAAGCCTCTGATGATAAAAGACGTTCAACTCGAATAGAAGGTTGGTGCCACTGCTTTGCTAAACGAACAGCAATTTCATTCGGTGATTTCATCCACCACCTCTGTTCGCTGCCGGTGAATCGTGTCTAGCTCCCTCCAGCTTAGGGTTGTCAATGTTGAAAATGTTCCTCTACGGTGAACCACAATAGCAGAACGGGTATGGTTACGAAGCAGGCGCATTTCTTTATTTGGCGTAATGAACAACGCATGTAATCCAAACTCCTTTAGCGCGGCTATAATACGACCAGCCACAGCATGTGAACTGCGTGAGAAAGCCTCGTCCAAAACTATCGTGCCGAACAGAGGTCGACTGCTGCCATCGGGACAAAGTGCATAACTCAGAGAAGCAGTCAGTACATAAGAAGCAATAATTTCCTTTTCGCCCCCACTACCACCCTGAGAGCCTCGACGAGTGTGCAACACGTTACCATTAGAACGATCAATGACGGACACTTTAAATTCAAGCCGGAACCTAGGGTCAAGTAACGCTTTTGCCGCCATCGTTCTACTGCGCTCACAGGCATCACGCAATAAACTGACAATATGCTGTAATGCTTTGAAGTGACTTTCGCCTTCATCTTCGATAAAGCGCGCAGAGTTAAGCGTTTTAACGGCCTTGTTAAAACTGCGCAAACTTTCGTGAATGACTTTTGTAGACACTAGCTGCAAATAATGGCCTTGCTGGAAATCCACCCTGCGAAGAGTCTGATTAACGTCTTCAAGCTTCTCCTCGATTCTCTCAACTTCACTGTTAATCGTCATGAGCAATTGGGTCACGCCTTCATCAGAAGATCGGTTGAGGTATTCCTGAAACCTTCGACGTTTCTCTGGTAATGCTTCTTCCGTGAGTGTCTTCAGTCGATCGAGATATTTTGGGACATCCTCGAGTTCCCGGCCAACCTCCGACAAGGCGCCTCTATCTTCTCGCTGAGCATCTGACATTCGCTTTACTAGGTCTTTACTTAACAAATTTTGTGTACCAACGAGTTTATCTATATTCGACTGCAATTGTTCAAACTGTTGTTTCTCCAGTTCATCCAACTCTTCAATCTGATCTGCAGAAATCTTGGAGAAACTAGCTTCCGCCAAGGTGATATTTTCACCTGTAAGTCCTAGCTCTGATTTTTTAAACGCTTTTTGCTTTTGTCGTTCTGCATTTTGTTGATTTGCTTCTAAAAGCGCGCAAGTTTTTATACAAGTTGTTCGATGCTCATCAAGCGACTTCAGTTGCTGTTCAGCTTCTTTTAACTTCCGCTTTGCTGAAGCAACATCAGAGTCTGGCGCCGTTAATTTTTGAAGCTTATCCCTTAGGCTATTTAATTCTTCCTTCGCTTGCTCGATATTGATTTCATCAAAATTTAGTTGTTGCAAGTTTTCTAACAGTTCTTTTTGCTGGGTATTCACGGCAACTTGCTCTTTTGCTTTTTCCAGCTGGGCGACTAGATCATTCAGACAACTTTTCGCTTCTTTGATCTTCAGCGCCAAATAATGCAATCGATCCCGATTATCAAATCCGGTTAACCAGTCTTCATCAAGGCGTTTTTGATCTTGCTTATCAAAAAAACGCGCCTTACCTGACATCAGTCCTTGCGCGGTCATAGCGTGCTGGGTGTGCCTAAGTTTTTCCGCAGAATCGACACAATGCCGATCAATTCCCGCTAACAATTCTTTAACAGCTTCACGATACGAGTGTGATTTAAACTCCAGCTTGCGGGTAAAACCATCGTCAAAAAATCGGGGCTGTTTATCTACCTGCTTAACTTCCAAAATACGAACATGTAACTGGTTGTGCCGGTGATTAACCCAAGTCAAGGCAAGCTTTGCCTTTTCCGGCGGCACCAATATTCGCAGTCGATGACTACCAATGGCCCTTTCTATAGCACCTCGCCATTCATGCTCGTCTTCTTTAACCTGTACGAGCTCGGCTACAAAAGGAAGAGCGTCTTCATCTATACCCAATTCTTTTGCCAATTCCGTTCGAAAACGCTGATATTTTGCGGGTATATTAGAACTAGGACGTTGCTGAATATCCGCTAGTTCTGTTTCTAGCTCTTGCAGGTTATTCCTCGCTTGTTGCTCGTCACTACCCAGCTGGAAAGCGGTTTTTTGATTCTCGCTTAAGATTTGCTCAACCTCAGCTATACGAGTTTTACAAATCGCTTGATTAGACGCCAGTGCCTCCCTAGAAAGCTCCGCTGATAAATCAAGATTCTTGGCTAAATTCAAATACTGATTGGCAACACCCTCTATACGGGCTTTGGCACTGGCTTTTTCTTCAATAAGCTGTTCAAGTACTTGAATGTTCGAGCCGCCCAGTTGCAGGTATTGCTCCCTAAAGCTATCTCGCTGTTTCTCCTGAAGATCAAAACGTTCTTGGATGTTTAGTTTTTTTGCATTCGCTTGTTCTAACGCTTCCGTCAATCGTAGGTATTCTTCGCGCCATAATTGGTAGGCTTGACGACCAAACCAAACGGGCAGAATGCGTTGTAAGTGCTTCTTTTCTTTTAGCAAATGTTCATTCTTTTGGTACTTTTCCCAATAGAGTTTCACGGGTTCCAATGATTTCTGTTGGCGACGGGCTATCTCCAATTCCTCGTGAATTGAAGTGAGGTCATCAAAACTGTCTGCTACTTCCTTAGCGCGTTCGAATTGTGAGGTGTCGTCTAGCACCAGGTCCCGAAATATTTCATCTATGCTATTAAGCTGCTTGAGTCCTGCTGCTCGATTTAGGAGATTAAACGCATTCTCTCTCACATCAAAATAGTCCCTTATTCGCGAGAGAAAGTTTTTCTTGCTGGGGTAGGTCCAAATTCCAGTATCAGTTTTGTCTAATTGACGTAAAGCACGCATGCCGCCTTCATGCTTCAAAGTTAACCAACGCTCCAGAGTTTGATCTGGAGAAGTAGAAAATAGCCACAATTTCTTCATATCTGCGGCTGAAGAGCTTGTATCGTCAAACCAAAGTAATGCCCCTAATCGAACAATACTTTCACCGTTATCATAGGTAGCGGCTATGCCGGTTAATGTTTTATCGGGTCGAGTAATGTGAGACTGGTCCATCCCACCATCTCCGGGGCCAGAAACACCGCGAACGTAGGATACCAAGTCTCGGTCACTTTCATGACCTCCTGTAGAGGCTAGATTATATCTTGGGCTCGCGGAAAGTAATGTCATCAAGGCGTCAACCAGCGTGGTTTTACCGCTTCCCGTTGGCCCGATAATGGCCGTACCTTCCGGGTCAATCTGAGCGCAGTGATGACCGTTAAAACCACCCCAATTAAAAAACTCTAATTCCTTTAAAACATAGGTTGGATCTAATTGCCACATCGTTTCTTGGCTCATGGTTGCTCCTCCTGATCGTTAGACGATTCTGATTCCGACAGTCTCTGTTTCAGACCATTCAGCAGCCCTTGGAGGTTTTCTGGGTTCGCCAAGTGAGCGATCATCGGCCTGATTGTTATGCGATCATGAGAATCCGGGGCAGAAACCAAACCATGACCTTTTAATTGGTCTAGAAGATTGAGCGCTCGTGTTCTCTCCTTTGCCTCGCTACCTGAATCCCCCAAGTAAACTTGGAGCTGAGGAATCAGTTCATCCACTGCGACAATAGCCTGGGATGCACCACTTCCAGCATCTTGTTCATAAGCAATAAAATACTGTCGAAGTATGGCTATTAGTAATGACTGTTCGAGTGTTAATCGCTGCTTCCGAACCAACGGATGAGACCACTCATCCTGATCTTCCTGAACATCATCTTTTCTAACCCTTAGGTATACCAGCCCACGAATCTCATCAGCAAACGCCGAAAGATCAAGAGGTTCAAGAATTGAATTAATCTCCCTCATGTTTGCTATGGCAACTCGGTACAGGTTAGGTTTCTGGCTTTCTTCCAATAGCCCAAAGCGCAACAATTCTTGGGATGCATCGCGTATTCGCCTTTCAGTGCGGCCTTCAAAATCGCTCTCAATGGGACTACCCTTCGAGCATTCTTTCGATGCCAGTTTAGAGGTGTCCAAATGGGGTTCTGTTCCCTCCACATCCTCGGCTATTTCTTCCGACTGCCCTGTAATTTGGTCAAATATCCCCGGCATCGTTATATCTCCCAATCAATTCCATCTAGATTTTGTGCACTTAGCGCCACAAGTGGCAATTCAAACAGCCAGCGTCGATATTCATCATCCCGCAGTTCAAATGACTGCTTTTCACTATCATGAACATCAATACCCGCTTCTCTGGCCATCCCAAGCCATAACGCAAAAGTTTCCAAGTCATGTGCAGGTGGCAACTTATCAGCCAGCTCTGCAATCGTCATAGGTCTCCCTTCGCTTATCAAAAGCGTCAGTGTTTCCTGGATCGCAGCCTCTCGATCCAGCCCTTCAAACGCTTCCCAAAAGTCGTCACCTATTTCGTTTAAATTCGCCTCTGTTGTCGACAAATCCAGTTCTTCATCACTTTCATTCTCTAGGGATTTAAAACGCAATCGCTCATTCACGGGAATCGTCCCAAGAGCGAAGCCAACAGGAGGCAGCGTCGATTCAGCACGGCGAACTTTTTGTCTTTGCCAATCCAATTCCAGAGCAGCATGCAAAATTTCATTAAGCAAAGCCCCAACGCGATGGTGCTCTGCTGCCAATCCGGTTTTAAGAAAACCTTTTACATCTCGCTCACTACGAGTCCTAGCCTGCAACACAGACTGACTTTCACGTACGAGCTTTAGATGCAACCATTTAAGATCCACGAGCTGAGAATGTTTTAGCGCTTTGGCCGCAGAAGGGTGAGACAGAATGTTGCGCAAACGCAGGCGCATATTGTCTAGCTCAATACTCTGACGCAGTTGCTGCTGAAAGCTATCAAAAACGCGCCCCTCCGGAGTATTGAGCAGTGCTTCCTGCCCATTTAACAATCGGTCAACAATGTCACCTCTATGATAACTTTCTGACATGATTGATTGGCGAAGCTCTCGGTCGGCCTCGCGCCAGGAATCTTCAATTCGGCGAAAGTCAGCTCTTAAACCTGTAGCTAATCCATACACCTCCCGAATACGCTCGACTGCATCCTCTCCTGATAGAACCGAGATATTCCCAGCTTCCGCGTCTTCCAACTCCAACTCTAGTGCTTTAATTTTTCGTCTTAGTGACGCAATCCGACTTTCCTTACTTGGATTGAGCCCCTCCTCCAAGCTTTCAATTTCCCTTTGAACAACTGATAAACGGGATGCGGTCGACGTCATAATGCGGTTATCCAGAGACTCTATAAATTGGATAGCTGTTGATAAAGCATCGGTTGCGTATATTCTTTGCCCGCGCTCTATCACTAAACGGCTCTTAATCCATTTCCTTAACTCACGCCCAGCCAGTAACCGGGTATTATTGGAGTCGATGTCATAATCATCCTGATCGGCATATTCCAACAACATTGCAGAAAGTGCCTGCAAAGCATCTTCCTCGGCAATTCCGTCTTCGGTCATTTCAAATAACGAAGTTAAACAACCGAGCACTAAAGGCGCCCGAGGCGATGCAAGTAACAACCAAGCAGGATGTTGCTTACGAGCTGAAATATATTTTTGTGTACGTTGTTGAGCAGACACGTCCATGACTCACCTATTTGAGAGATAGCTCGATTACCATAAAACCTATAATATGTCGTCATTAGATACATATCTATACTGTCTACATACACACGTACAATTTTCAACCATATGTCGAACCAAGTTGTAAGGTGACAGCCATGACGACAAAGACTCACTTAGACGAAAATATTTGGCCACTGCGTTGGGATTTGCTCATGCGATATCGACTAATAGAAATCGTAGCGCAATGGGAAGGTCGGCTCACCACAAACCACCTATGCAACAGTTTTGGCATCGGGCGACAGCAGGCATCAAAAGATATAAATCAGTATCTCAAGGAGATCGGGCCTGAAAACCTCATCTATGACAAACACTTAAAAGGCTATAAACCAACAGAAAACTTCACTCCCAAACTAACGACAGGCACAGCAGATGAGTATTTGCATGTACTGAGTCGCAACAAAGATATCGCTCATACGTTTTCTGGTTTAGACCTTGGATTGACCAATAGTGAAGTGTTGCAAGTGCCAATCAGAAACATTAAGCCCCATATTATCAGGCCCCTAGTGCAAGCCGCTCGAGAGAAAAAACGTGTAGAGATAGACTACATATCGCTCAATTCACCGATAGAAGAAACTCGCGTCATTGCTCCCCATACATTGGTTTGCACACCACTGCGCTGGCACATCAGAGCTTATTGCGAGAAAAACAGGGGATTTCGGGATTTTGTATTGAGTCGATTTCGTGGACACCCAGAAATACTGACGGAATCAACACTCAGTGTCGAAGATGACGAGCGGTGGAATCGCCAGGTAGAAATTATTATTCAGCCTGACTCAAGGTTATCCGAATCTCAGAAGTCCGTCATTTCTCATGACTACGGCATGGTTGATGGTCAGCTTAAAATAGAAACTCGTGCAGCGCTGATTACCTATACTCTACAAGCGTTAAATTTAGATCCCAAAAAGCTGGAAGCCAAAGCAGAGGCGCAGCAAATAATTATCGCGAATCTTAATGAAATTGAATCTTTTTTATTTTCCTAACAGGGGACGGCTTAGCTTGACTAAACAACTGCATTACCACGCCTCTATTTGAAAATACTAAATTAAGCTACTCAGAAAAGAATTTTTATCAACTGGGAGAAAGAAATCATTGACTGAATAGCCAAGTAAGCAGCCATTACAAGCGAAAAGGCTAGGGCGTGTTGACGTTTCATATAGGTAACCACTGAATTGCACATGCCATCGCCACCACAGATTCAAAATTTCTTTTTAATTTGTCATACCGAGTAGCTACTGCTCGGTAGTGTTTTAATCTTGCGAACTGGTTTTCAATCAAGTGTCTATTTTTGTATAAACCCCAGTCCATATCATCATTACCAACCGTTGAATTACGACGTCTTGGTATCATCGGAATCGAGCCTCTGTCTCTTATTTTCTGTCGTAATGGCTCCTTATCATACCCCTTGTCACCTATGACGTATTCAAAGAGATCAGCCCCTTCCAACACGTCATCTGCTGCGCTGGAATCGTGTGTCTGACCTCCCGTGATTTCAAAGTGTACGGTCAACCCAAAGCCATCAACAACCATATGGATTTTACTGGTATATCCAGCCCTGCTGCGGCCTATAGCTTGATCTCCTGCAGCTGCGGCACCACTGCTATGCTGATGAGCTTTCACATAACTACCATCAATAAAACCCCATTCCAAATCAGGTTCAACCACAAAAAATTCAAACACCTTTGGCCAAATTCCCTTGGCTGACCAGGCGTTAAATTTTTTATAGACGGAATTCCAATGGCCGAAGTAATCAGGCAAATCTCTCCAAGGTAATCCTGTGCACATTCGGTATAACATTCCTTCCACCGTCATGCGCAAGCTTCGCTTGTCATAGACACCAAATTGAAGCAAGATTAACTTTAGCTTCAACCAAAGCTCGTCACTGAGCATTAGTCGGGGCATAGCAAACTCGTTGTATCGTTGTGTGGGAACTACAATATTGCGGGTTTGCTATTTTAAATTAATAACTTATTTCGAAACGTCAACAGCCCCTAGACAAGGTAATGTTATTTGCACGAAGAACTTTAAAACCTTGCCCATCGGAGCTTTCTCTTGATTTGTTGTAAGTTAATCTGCAACCTTTCCTAGAGTTTTCCATTCTACCTGCACACCATAAAGCAGCTTATCCAAATAGTTCAACTGACTCATTCACTGCCTCCCTGTAACTCCTGCTCAATCTGTTCAATACTGGGCAAGTTGGTTTCCAGCGTTTCAGGTAAGGCTTCTTGCAGTTTGTATTCCGCGATGCCCATCGGCTGGCTTTTGTCTCCCAGGGCATATTCTGCCACCACTTTGTCTTTGCTTTTACAAAGGAGTAGACCAATGGTGGCGTTGTCCTCTTCGGCTTTCACCTGTCTATCCACCGCGGTCATATAAAAGCCCAGCTGACCAAGATGTTCTGGTTTGAATTTGTCAGCTTTGAGTTCAATCACCACATAGCAACGCAGCTTAAGGTGATAAAAAAGCAGGTCGATAAAAAACTCTTCCTCACCCACTTTTAGCAATACTTGACGACCGACAAAGGCGAAGCCAGCGCCTAATTCCAGTAGAAACTGAGTCACATGCTTAACTAGTGCTTCCTCTATCGCCCGCTCTTGCGCTTCGTCAGTCAGCCCCAGAAAGTCGAAGCGGTAAGGATCTTTGATCGATTCACGGGCGAGATCGGAATCAGGTTTGGGCAATCGTTGTTCAAAATTAGTGACGGCACTGCCCTGTCTCTCTAGCAGGCGGGTTTCTATCTGCATCACCAGCACGTTGCGGGACCAGTTATGGTCAATCGCCTTTTGCGCATACCAACTGCGTTCATCTGCTGTTTTAAGCTTATCAAGTAGCGCAATCTGATGATACCAGGGCAATTGTGCAAGCACCTCTTGCACAAATTCCAAATTGGGCCAGGCATCGGCAAAAGTTCGCATATATTTCAGGTTTCGCGGTGAAAACCCTTTCATGCTTGGGAATGCAGTGCGCAGGTCGTGAGCCAGCCGATCGATCACTTTCGCCCCCCAACCCTGGGCGGCCTGCCGCTCCAGAATATCGCTCCCGATCTGCCAGTACAGTATGACTAACTCACGGTTAACTGCCTGTGTTGCCCGCTGTTGTGCCTTATGAATTCTGTTTTTTAACTCAGCCAACCAATCGTTATACCCCTCTGGAGATTGGGTCAGCGAGGTAGGTTTATCAGTCATCCTAAGCGCCCTCTATCTCATTCACGATAGCATCAATATCCGTCCGCAGTTGATCGATTTTTTTGACTGTGATTTTTAGCTCAGCATTGAGCTTGGTGATATCGATCATTTCGCGGGTGTCTTTGGCTTCCACATAGCTGCTTACCGACAGGTTGTAATCGTTGGCAGCGATGGTTTCAAGCGGTATTGACTTGGCGAGATGATCGACATTTTCCTTGCTATCAAACACAGCCATAATTTGTTTGATATGCTCATCGGTGAGGATATTATTGTTGGTTTCTTTCTTAAACAGACTGCTGGCATCAATAAACTGGGTATTAGTGTTAATTTTGTTTTTGGCAAGTACCAGAATATTGACAGCGATGGTGGTACCAAAAAACAAATTGGGCGCAAGGGATATGACTGTTTCTACGTAGTTGTTATCTACCAGATATTTGCGAATTTTTTGTTCAGCACCGCCACGATAAAAAATACCTGGAAAGCAAACAATGGCAGCCCTGCCTTTGCTAGAGAGGTAACTCAGTGCATGCAGCACAAAGGCAAAATCAGCCTTGGATTTGGGCGCCAATACGCCAGCAGGGGCAAAGCGCTCGTCGTAAATTAAAGTTGGATCGTCACTACCGATCCACTTCACTGCATAAGGAGGATTAGAAACGATAGCATCAAAGGGCTTGTCATCACCAAAGTACGGGTCTATCAGCGTATTACCCAGCTGTATATTGAACTTGTCGTAGTTGATGTTATGCAAAAACATATTCATACGAGCTAGGTTGTAAGTGGTGTGGTTAATCTCCTGCCCGAAGATTCCGTCTTCAATAATATGCGAGTCAAAATGTTTTTTGGCTTGTAACAGGAGAGAACCAGAGCCGGCTGCTGGGTCATAAATTTTATTAACGCCGGTTTGTTTATGCATAGCCAGCTGAGCAATAAGTTTAGAAACATGTTGCGGGGTGAAAAACTCGCCCCCGGATTTACCGGCATTGGCTGCATAGTTGGAGATCAAAAATTCATAGGCATCGCCGAACAGGTCGATATGAGCAGCATCCCTCTCTGCAAAAAAAGTGTCGCCAAACTCCAGCCCTGCCACGCCTTTCAACACATCAGCTAAACGACTGTTTTTTTCCTTTACTGTATTTCCCAAACGATTACTGGTGGTATCGAAATCTGCAAACAGGCCTTTTATGTCACCGTTTTCATAAACCTGCTTAAACCTACTCATGGTTTAAACGAGCCTATCCCTACAGCGCAGGGTGCGCGGAAAGCAAGGTAGTGCTTTCCTGAATCAAGTCGGGACTCATGCCCGGTCTACCATCAAGGTGAGCCTCAACGGAGTAACTAACCCGATTCACACGACGAAAGTGACGCCAGCCACTCAGAAAATCTAATGATTTTTCGAGTGGTTGGTACCAACGCTGAAGTTTGTTGTAATACTGATAATCCCCGAGCCCCATCCTTACAGGCGGATGCTCGGTCTTAACGGTACCCTTCGCGTTAATACCAATGAGTTGTTTTGGCGGCTTTTCTTTAAAGCCATAATGCCGACGACCAATCACTAACCCTTTGATTGATTTATCGAGTTTTTTAACCTGATTTTGCCAAACGGCTTGGGCAATCATCGCCTTACCATGCTTGAATTGCAGGCGATCAATGTTAATGGTCGTGCCGAACGTGGCGCGTAATTGGTGGGGCACCAGGAGTTTTAGTTGGTAAGCATCTTCTTGCTCACTGGGCGAGAGCTGGGCATTTTGACATCCCCAGGATTCATCATGAGAACCCACTAATAGAAATTCACGGTGTCGCGCTTCGTGCCAGCGACATTGCCAATCCCTGACCTCTTCATTGGATTTTAGTGTTTGTCGCTCTTTCAGCAGCTTTCGACCACCAAAACAAATCGGTGTTTTGTTTTCCTGTTTTTCGGCCACCAAGGCGGACTGCTTTTGCTGCCAACGACGCAGTTTCACTTCCTTCTGTCGTAGCCTGTTGCGAAGTTGTTTCGCCTGTTGCGGGCTGCCTTTCTCTGCAACATGGTCACAGCGCTTCTTTAGCTTATTGAGCGTTTTCTCCAGCTGTTTGATTTTAACTTCCAGCGTCACCAGTCGGTTGTTTCGATTGGTTTGGTAAGACTGGAGTAAACCTTTAATGCTTTGCCGTACGCCTTGAAACACCCGATAGCTGAACGGCATCCCCATTTCATGCATAAACTGGGTACGATTTAATTGCTGGGCTTTAGGCTTTTGTAAGTTAGCAAACCAACGAAACTTCACTTGATTCCACAGCTCGGCATATTGACACAATGCCGCATCCTGCTCATGAATCAAATCAAGCCGGGTTTCAAAGGTGAGTGTTTTCGTTGGCGTATTCACTAGGCGATGGCTCGTTGATTTTTACGACGACGTGAACCATACAATCGCGCAATTTGCGTTTGCAAATCTTTTTTCTGATCATGAGAAGAGACGCGTGCATAACAGATCGTTCTGCGTTGCTCATTAGCAGTCGACTGACCGCAAAAGGCTAAAAGTTTATCAAGCGCGTAACGACGATGGCCACCCGGCGTACGGAAATCTGAGAAAAATCGTGATTCTTTTTCCCAGCAACGAAGGGTGGAAACGGCCACACCCAGCAGAAAAGCGGCAGCGCCTATCGATAGAAATTCAGCCATAATCATCACCTCCATCCATGAGAAAACAATACTGTACAAGCTACTGTATATGAGTAGGTTTAGTCAAGTATTTCGTTAACTGTTAAAGCCCTCAGAATGTCTATGTTCCCTTGGGTAAGTATGGCACTGGACTATCTAGGTTCCAACTTCATTTTACGGGATCCAACTTCATTTTACTTAGACATTTCTAAGAACCATTTTCAGCCACTCTACTCAACCGTTACGGATTTTGCCAGGTTACGCGGTTGGTCAACATCGGTACCTTTGATCAAGGCGACATGATAACTGAGCAGTTGCAGGGGGACGGTATAAAGTATCGGCGCTACGATACTTTCGCAGTGTGGAACATCCAGTACTTTCATGGTTTCGTCGCTTTTGAATTTCGCTTTACGGTCTGCAAAGACGTACATCAAGCCACCTCGTGCGCGAACTTCTTCCACGTTGGAATGCAGTTTTTCCAGCAATTCGTTATTTGGCGCGACAACGATAACCGGCATTTCAGCATCGATCAATGCCAGGGGGCCATGTTTTAGTTCACCGGCAGCATAGGCTTCCGCATGGATATAGGAGATTTCTTTGAGTTTCAAAGCGCCTTCCATCGAGATAGGATACTGATCGCCTCGTCCCAGGAACAAACTGTGTTGCTTGTCGGTGAAATCTTCTGCAACGTCTGCGATGGCATCGTTCATATCCAGCGCTTGTTCAATCTTTGCTGGCAGGGATTGTAGTGCCGAGACAATTTCAGCTTCTTTTTCAGCCGACATGGCATTGTTCCGTCCTAATGCAGCCACCAACAATAACAGACCAGTCAATTGCACCGTAAAAGCTTTGGTTGAGGCCACACCAATTTCCGCACCGGCTTTCATCATGTAGGCGAGATCACTCTCCCGAACCAGAGAGGATCCGGGTACATTACAAATGGTCAGGCTGGCGGTATAACCCGATTCTTTTGCCAATCGCAAAGCTGCGAGGGTATCTGCAGTTTCACCGGATTGGGAGATCGTGACTAACAATGAATTGGGATAAACAACGGAACGTCGGTAACGAAATTCAGAGGCTATTTCAACATTACAGGATACGCCTGCCAACTCTTCAAACCAATATCGCGCTACCATACCGGCATGATAACTGGTACCACAGGCAATAATTTGTACGTGTTTAATATCTTTCAGAATTTCAGCGGCATTTTCACCAAAGGCAGTATCCAGAACCTGGCCATTTGCGACTCTGCCTTCCAAGGTGTTTTTTACAGCGATGGGTTGCTCAAATATCTCCTTGAGCATGTAATGCTTATAAGGCCCTTTATCTCCAGCATCATGGCTAACTTCAGATTCTTTGATCAGCCTGTCTACCGGATTCCCCGCTTTGTCATAGATTTGCACTTCCCGCCGGGTTAACTCGACAACATCACCCTCTTCAAGGAACGAAAACCGACGTGTGACGGGTAACAATGCCATCTGATCAGAAGCCAGGAAGTTTTCACCCAGACCATAGCCAACCACCAAAGGACTTCCAGATCGGGCGGCTACCAATCGTGATGGATCCTGAGTGTCCATGACAACCGTACCATAAGCCCCTTCCAGCTGCGCTACAGAAGCGCGAAAGGCAGCCAGTAAAGAATCGTGTTTCGCCAGCTCGGCATGCACCAAATGCGCAATCACTTCCGTGTCCGTCGCAGACTCAAAGGAATACCCCTCTGCAACCAGCTTTTCACGAAGCTCACTGTGGTTTTCGATAATACCGTTGTGCACAACAATGATACGATCACTTGATGCATGAGGGTGTGCATTAGTTTCATTGGGCTCACCGTGGGTCGCCCACCTCGTGTGAGCAATGCCTGTCCCACCCGGACAGGGGGTTGCCTGGATCGTGTCAGCCAATGTCTGTACTTTGCCCACTCTTCGGACTCGTTTGAAATCGCTGTTTTCGGTTAATACCGCCAAACCGGCAGAATCATAACCGCGATATTCCAGCCGTTTCAGGCCTTCCAACAGGATTTCCGCAACATCACGCTGCGCGACAGCACCCACTATTCCACACATACCCTTATCCCTTCTTCAGACTGTTTGGTGTGATTCTTAAATCGTTTCGCTTGCTTGTTGCAATACCGTTGTCGCAAGTATTCGTGATATTAGACAACGAGCACCACAGACTAAGCAAGGCAGGATTAGTTATCCTGTTTTTTCACAGGCCGTTGCCAGCCATCAATATTTCGTTGTTTGCCACGGGCAATGGCTAACTGTTCAGTTTCTACCGTTTTTGTGATTACGGAGCCAGCACCCAGTGTTGCGTAATCGCCAATAGTAACAGGAGCAACCAGTGAGCTGTTTGAACCGACGAACACGCCATGGCCTATGGTGGTTTTGAATTTATTCACACCATCATAATTACACGTAATTGTGCCCGCGCCGACGTTAACATGCTGCCCCAATACCGCATCGCCAACGTAGCTGAGATGATTAATTTTGCTGCCAGCACCTACGATGGTTTTTTTGGTCTCTACAAAATTGCCGATTTTCGCTTTTTCAGCCATCACAGTACCAGGACGAACCCTCGCAAATGGCCCGATCGTACAGGCATTACCAATCTCAGAGGAATCAATAATCGTATTTGCTTCTATTACAACATCATCGCCAATAGTGGCATCTTTAATCAGGCAATTCGGACCAATCTGAACATGATTGCCAAGTGTTACCTCTCCGATAAACACACAGTTCACGTCAATGAAATTATCAGTACCTGTTTTGACTCTCCCCCTGACATCGACACGAGCCGGATCCGCCAACGTCACGCCATCGGTCATCAACTGATCTGCGATTCTGAGTTGATGCCAGCGTTCGAGTGTCGCCAATTGCAAGCGATTATTCACCCCCTGAACTTCCTGTTCAGAAGACGGTTGGGCAACCATAATTTCCATCGCATCGCCAACGGCCATGGCAATAATATCCGTAAGATAATACTCACCTTGTGCATTACTGTTAGATAAGAGCGGCAACCACTTTTTCAGGTGATGCGCTTTGACCGCCAGAATACCAGTATTGGTTTCCTTTATTTCCAACTGGTCTGGTGTCGCATCTTTTTGTTCGACTATCGCTTTAACAAAACCGGGCTGATCTCGAATTATTCGGCCATATCCAGTTGGGTCATCAAGATTAACGGTCAATAATGCCAAGGTTCCTTCATTTACATGCTGAACCAGATTGGATAACGTCTCGCAGCTCGTCAATGGGACATCACCGTATAGTATCAATACCGTAGAATCATCCGAAACATTGGGCAAGGCCTGTGCAACGGCATGGCCGGTTCCCAATTGCTGCTCCTGGAGCGCCCAGGTCACCTCATCCGTAACAGCATTCTTGACCGCGTCAGCACCGTGGCCGACAACAACATGTATGGCTGAACAATCCAGCGTTTTTACCGTATCGATAACATGTTTAACCATCGGCTTTCCGGCGATGGCATGGAGCACTTTGGGCAACTCGGATTTCATTCTGGAACCCTGGCCTGCAGCCAGAATGATCACTTCTATAGACATGTTCTATTCCCTGATAATAAAAAGCAAAAACCGGATTCAGGTTCACCGATTGAAAAGAAGTTTAGCAAACTAAAAAACGACGAAAACAGCGCGCATAGGGGAAGCTGCAGTGTACGTAGTGTTATAAAGAAGAATTACTACAGATTTTAGACTATCAGAAACAAAAAAGGGCAGCCTAGGCCACCCTTTTAAGTATTTTACAATTGACACTTACTTCAGCTTGTTTCGCAATTGCTGAATTGCTCGCAATTGTGCAACTGCTTCGGCCAGCTGTGTCGCAGCGCGTGAGTAATCGAAATCCCCACTCTGGTTCGCCAACGCTTTTTCGGCTTCTTTCTTCGCCTCTATAGCTGCTGCCTCATCCATATCTGCTGCACGCTGTGCAGTGTCAGAAAGTATCGTTACGATACTTGGCTGAACTTCCAGAAAGCCACCGGATACGTAGTAAACCTCTTCCTCTCCGCCTTGTTTGATAACACGGATAGGACCTGGATTCAATTGAGTCAGCAATGGCGTGTGGCCAGGAGCGATACCCAGATCACCCTCGCTACCCGCAGCAATTACCATTTCAACGAGTCCTGAAAAGATTTCTTCTTCAGCACTTACGATATCGCAATGCACCGTAATACCCATATGCTTTGCCTCTGTTAATTAAGGGTATTATTTCATACCCTTAGCTTTTTCAACAGCCTCATCAATGGAACCAACCATGTAGAAAGCCTGCTCTGGCAAATCATCGTAGTCGCCTGCCAGAATACCTTTGAAGCCAGAAATCGTATCTTTCAAGGATACATACTTACCGGGAGAACCGGTGAAGACTTCCGCAACATGGAAAGGCTGAGACAAGAAACGTTCAATACGACGTGCACGGGATACGATCTGCTTATCGTCTTCTGACAGCTCGTCCATACCCAGAATCGCAATGATGTCTTTCAACTCTTTGTAACGCTGTAGTATGGTTTGAACGCCACGAGCAACTTCATAATGCTCTTGACCGATAATCAGAGGATCCAGCTGACGACTGGTAGAATCCAGTGGATCGATTGCAGGATAAATACCTTTCGCTGCGATATCACGGCTCAATACAACGGTCGCATCCAAGTGCGAGAACGTCGTTGCTGGCGATGGATCGGTCAAGTCATCCGCAGGTACGTATACGGCCTGAACAGATGTGATTGATCCTGTTTTAGTTGAAGTGATACGCTCTTGCAGAACGCCCATCTCTTCAGCCAGCGTAGGCTGATAACCTACCGCAGAAGGCATACGACCCAACAGTGCGGATACTTCAGTTCCTGCAAGGGTGTAACGGTAGATGTTGTCTACGAACAACAGTACGTCACGACCTTCGTCACGGAATTTTTCCGCCATGGTCAAACCGGTCAAAGCAACACGCAAACGGTTTCCTGGGGGCTCATTCATCTGCCCGTAAACCATCGCTACTTTATCCAGTACGTTGGATTCTTTCATTTCGTAGTAGAAGTCGTTCCCCTCACGAGTACGCTCCCCTACACCTGCGAATACAGACAGACCGGAGTGCTCTTTTGCGATGTTGTTAATCAGTTCCATCATGTTTACGGTTTTACCTACACCCGCACCACCGAACAGACCAACTTTACCACCTTTCGCAAAAGGACAAACCAGATCGATTACTTTAATACCGGTTTCCAACAACTCGGCGGATGCTGCCTGATCGGCGTATCCTGGAGCTGTACGGTGAATAGGAGAACGCTCCTGTTCACCGATTGGGCCAGCTTCATCAATTGGATTACCCAGAACATCCATGATGCGACCCAGGGTTTCAGTTCCTACAGGTACTGAAATAGGTGCATTGGTGTTGCTGACATCCAAACCACGACGCAAGCCTTCTGTACTTCCCATAGCGATGGTACGAACAATACCATCACCTAATTGCTGTTGCACTTCCAAAGTGGTCTGACCACCATCCACTTTGAGCGCATCATAAACCTTGGGTACGTCTTCGCGTGGAAACTCCACGTCGATGACCGCACCGATGATCTGTACGATACGTCCGCTACTCATGCTCGGTTCCTCGTCAATACTGAAAATTCGTTCTTTATGTTAAACAGCTGCCGCGCCACCCACGATCTCGGAAATCTCCTGCGTAATCGCAGCCTGACGAGCCTTGTTGTAGACCAACTGCAACTCATCAATCATTCCACCGGCATTATCGGTTGCGCTCTTCATCGCAATCATCCGGGCGGCTTGTTCACAGGCATTGTTTTCAACAACACCCTGGTACACCTGAGACTCAATAAAGCGAGTTAACAAACCGTCCAAAATAGGTTTTGCATCCGGCTCGTATATATAGTCCCAATGGTGCTGCATTTCTTTATCGTCAGCTGCCAACAATGGCAGAAGCTGGATAACTTCAGGCTTTTGAGTCATTGTGTTGACAAACCGGTTGTGAACCACATACAAACGGTCGATTGTGCCTTGCTCATACGCATCCAACATCACTTTTACGGAGCCGATCAACTTCGCAGCGGAAGGATCATCACCCAAGTGAGTCAATGCAGCTAGAACATTACCTCCAAAACTTCGGAAGAAGCTCAAAGCTTTTTGACCAATTGCACAGATATCGATCTCAACACCCTGATCGTGCCATTGCTTCATTTCGGTTGTAACCTGCTTGAACAGGTTAGTATTCAAACCTCCACAAAGCCCACGATCAGTTGAAACGACAATGTAGCCAACCCGTTTTACTTCACGCTCCTGCATATACAAGTGACGGTATTCCGGATTCGCATTTGCGATATGGCTGACCACAGCTCGAATTTTCTGAGCGTAAGGTTTGCCGGCACTCATGCGATCCTGAGCTTTACGCATCTTACTCGCCGCAACCATTTGCATGGCACTGGTGATTTTCTGCGTGCTCTTGATACTTGATATCTTCGTGCGTATTTCTTTTCCGACGGCCATAGTTTCACTGCCTTTAAAAGCGCTAAACTTGGTGTGGTCAAGGGTTACTGACGTAACCCTTAGGCATTACCAGGTTTGAGTTGCCTTGAATTTTTCCAGAGCGGCTTTGATGTCGGCAGCAATTTCATCATTGTAATTGCCGTTGTCGCCAATCTTAGCCAGCAAATCCTGTTGTTCTGAGTTCATGTAAGAAATCAGAGATGCTTCAAAATCAACAACTTTCTTAACTTCGATATCATCCAGGAACCCTTCGTTTGCTGCGTACAGGATAACACCCATTACCGCAACACTCAGTGGGCTGAATTGCTTCTGTTTCATCAATTCGGTAACGCGCTGACCGTGCTCCAATTGCTTACGGGTTGCATCATCAAGATCCGATGCAAACTGAGCAAAAGCTGCCAACTCTCGGTACTGAGCCAGTGCCAGACGAATACCACCACCCAATTTCTTCATGATCTTGGTTTGTGCAGCACCACCAACACGGGATACAGAGATACCGGCGTTCATCGCAGGACGGATACCGGAGTTAAACAGGTCGGTCTCAACGAAAATCTGACCATCAGTGATGGAGATTACGTTGGTCGGTACGAATGCAGATACGTCACCCGCTTGGGTTTCGATAATCGGCAGAGCAGTCAAAGAACCGGTTTGACCTTTCACTTCGCCATTTGTGTATTGCTCTACGTACTCAGCATTTACACGAGCTGCACGTTCCAGCAGACGGGAGTGTAAGTAGAAAACGTCCCCTGGGTATGCTTCACGTCCTGGTGGACGACGCAACAACAGGGAGATTTGACGATAGGCCCAAGCTTGCTTGGTCAAATCATCATATACGATCAATGCATCTTGCCCACGATCACGGAAGTATTCACCCATAGTACAACCTGCATAAGGCGCCAGGAACTGCGTAGACGCAGGATCTGCTGCACCCGCTGCAACCACGATAGTGTGGTCCATTGCACCGTGCTCTTCCAGTTTACGTACGACCGCTGCGATCGAAGATTGCTTCTGACCGATTGCAACGTAGATACATTTAATACCCGTATTTTTCTGGTTAATGATGGTATCGATTGCAACCGCAGTTTTACCAATCTGACGGTCACCAATGATCAACTCACGCTGACCACGACCGATTGGAACCATGGTATCGATTGCTTTCAAACCAGTTTGTACTGGCTCATCAACAGACTGACGTGCAATTACCCCTGGTGCCACTTTCTCGATTGGAGACGTTTCAGTGGTTTCCAGTGGTCCCTTGCCATCAATTGGGTTACCCAGAGAATCAACAACACGACCCAAAAGCTGTTCACCAACCGGTACCTCAAGGATACGACCGGTACATTTTGCTTTTTGGCCCTCTGCCAGTCCCTGGTAGTCACCAAGAACAACCGCACCTACTGAATCACGCTCAAGGTTAAGCGCCAAACCATAAGTACCGTTATCAAATTCAATCATTTCACCGTACATCACGTCAGCCAGACCGTGGATCAAAACGATACCATCGGATACGCTAACGATTGTGCCCTCGGTGCGGGCTTCAGAAGTCACATCCAGCTTTTCAATGCGCTTCTTTATAATTTCGCTGATCTCTGAAGGATTCAGTTGCTGCATGCCTATGTCCTCAAACCTAAATCTTTAGGAACCTATAGCCTCGGCCAGTTTTGCAAGCTTACCGCGCACGGATGCGTCTATAACAAGGTCGCCAGCCCGGATTACTGCTCCACCTAATAATGTGCGATTGACAGATGAACTAATGTTCACTTTTCGCGCAAGTTTGGTAGACAGGGCTTTGGCAAGCGCTTTCTCTTGATCACTACTCAAATCAAATGCCGACTCGATAGAGACATCGACAGACTGTTCCTGCAATGCTTTCAATTGCTCGAACAGGCTTGAAATCTGAGGAATCAAAGTTAAACGCTTGTTTTCTGCCAGGACGCGTACCAAGTTTTGTCCTTGCTCGGATAACTTACCTTCACACACATCTGCAAATGCGTTGGCTTTCTGCTCATTGGTTAACGAAGGGTTATCTAATACATCCTTCATTGTCACATCTTGAGCCACTTGAGACGCGAACGCCAACATTGCTGACCAGTCAGCAAGTTGATCGGCGCTCAATGCAGCCTGAAATGCCGCTTTCGCGTAAGGCCGGGCTATCGTAGATAATTCTGCCATAGCAAACCTCTTTTAGAATTCCGCCGCGAGTTTATTTAACATGCCGGCGTGAGCTTTCTCATCAATAGAGGTTTCCAGAATTTTTTCGGCACCAGCAAGCGCAATTTTCGAAATCTCGGCACGCAAAGCTTCCTTAGCTCGATTGCTTTCCTGCTCAATCTCCGCTTTTGCCGCAGCCAGAAGACGATCGCCTTCAGCTCGAGCCTGATCCTTAGCTTCTTCGACAATTTGATTGGAACGCTTGTTTGCTTGTTCGATCAATTCCGCTGCCTGCTGTTTTGCTTCCCGCAATTCTTTAGCAGCTTTTTCCTGGGCCAATTCAAGATCGCGTGACGCACGGTCTGCAGCGTCAAGTCCATCTGCAATTTTCTTTTGTCGCTCACGCAGTGCTTCCATTACTGGAGGCCATACGTATTTCATACAGAAAACGACAAAGATGAAAAATGAGATCGCTTGACCAATCATTGTTAAGTTGATATTCACGTCAACACCTCTCGCCTTTCTTTAATGTTCGTAATTTCAGTGCCCTGATTAACCTGCAACTTGGCTTACGAACGGATTAGCGAAAGTGAAGAACAATGCGATACCAACACCGATCATGGTTACCGCATCCAACAGACCAGCAACGATGAACATTTTAACCTGTAACATAGGTACCATTTCTGGTTGACGAGCAGCACCTTCCAGGAACTTACCACCCAACAGACCAAAACCGATAGCAGTACCCAAAGCACCCAGACCGATCAAAAGAGCAACGGCAATCGCGGTTAAACCAACTACAGTTTCCATTTTCACTCCAATTTTTAAGTTAAGTTAATGTTTAAAGGATTGGTTAAAAAATTCTTAATGATCTTCGTGAGCCATACTGAGATACACGATGGTCAGCATCATGAAGATGAATGCCTGCAACGTGATAACCAGAATATGGAAGATTGCCCAGGGCACAGATAACGCCCACTGCAGACCAAAAGGCAACAGTGCAATCAGAATGAAGATCAGCTCACCTGCGTACAAGTTACCGAACAAACGCAAAGCCAGTGAGATGGGTTTGGCAATCAGTCCCACAAATTCCAATAGGAAGTTGAACGGGATCATCCACTTGCCGAAAGGTTGCAAGGTCAATTCACCAACAAACCCGCTAACACCTTTCACTTTGATACTGTAGTAAATAATCAGGGCAAAGACAGAGAGCGACATGCCCAGAGTTGCATTAACGTCGGTGGTGGGTACCACTTTAAAGTACGCATGATCATCACCTACGATGATCTGGAACAAGCGAGGAAGCCAGTCCACAGGGACCAGATCCATTAAATTCATTAAAAAGATCCAGCAGAAGATCGTAAGAGATAAAGGTGCTATGACCTTATTTTTGCCGTGGAATGTTTCCTTGACACTGTTATCAACAAACTCAACCATGATCTCGACAAAGTTTTGAAGTCCACCGGGAACTCCATGTGTCGCTTTAGTGGCTGCTTTTTTGAATAACCAAAGGAACAATACGCCGAGTGCGATAGACCAACCGAGTGTGTCTACGTGTATGGCCCAGAATCCCATTTCGGCTGCTTCTTTTGGCGTATGGGCGAACATCCAACCGTGAACGGGATGATTTCCAAACGTCAAATTCTGCAAGTGGTGCTGTATATATGATGATGCAGTAAGGGTTTCGCCTGCCATGTTAAGCTCTCAAACTCTATTTCTGCTGCGATTTCCGACCCAACACCCAAGGTGTGAGCCAATTCGTCATTAAACTGATGAAAAATGTTAAAAAAAGCGCGAATACATCAAGAGGCTTGACCAATACAAACACCATAGTAAATGCTACAGCGGTTAATATCAGTTTGACGGCTTCTCCCGTGTAGAACGCTTTTACGATCTGTTGCGCAGCCCGGGCACCATTATGAGCGAATGCTTTGAATGCAAAGTAGGCATTGGGAATGACAAAAATACATCCTCCCAAAACAGCGGAGTAAAACGACACTTCACCCCGAAATCCAAATGCGAGACTAACGACTGCCACAACAATAACCTGGACAATAATTACTCTTTCAATTGGCGGACGTCTTATGTGACTCACCTGCATGTTCACAAACTCACCTTCGTGTTTACAAACGATACCGTGGTTCGCCCCAACGTCTTATCTATTTGCTTTCCCCCGCCCTGATCAAGTACACAGATTTAATCTCCGCAACTTCAGGCGGGAAGGATTATAGTGATAATAGCGTAGGCATTCAACTGGATTCGCTGATTTACCAGGAAAAATATGACTAAATTTCAGACGAATGGCCCACTTTATGCGTAGTGGGATGAAGTAACACTTACAATTTGTGTTACCTCTAAATAGGATCATCAACATGTAGTACAGAACCTGTTTGAAACAGGTGTTTGAATTTCCTTATAACATTATTTTATATGCGCTAAAATTCCGTCCAGTTCATCAAGACTATTGTATTGAATAACCACTTTACCTTTGCCTTGTGTACCGTGGCTGATTGCGACCTGGGCACCAATTCGCTCAGCCAGATCCCGCTCCAACCGGGTTATATCAGGATCTACCACAACCGGGGTCTTAACCTCTTCTTTTTTCTGCTGGAGTTTACGAACAAGGGCTTCTGTTTGACGTACAGAAAGTGACCGGGCAATGACCACTTTAGCCGCTGCCAACTGTTCGGCTTCAGACAAACCAAGCAATGCTTTGCCATGCCCCATTTCAATATCACCATGCTCAAGCATGATACGTACTTCAGGGTGCAAACCGATTAAACGCAATAAATTGGTGATCGTAGTTCGGGATTTCCCCACCGCTTCTGCGACTTGTTGTTGGGTCAAACCAAACTCATTCTGCAAGCGCTGCAATGCCATTGCTTCTTCAATTGGATTCAGGTTTTCCCGCTGAATATTCTCAATGAGGGCCATAGCAATGGCAGCTTCATCGTTAATTTCCCGAATAATCGCAGGGATTTTATCCATACCCGCTAATTGAGTTGCTCTCCAGCGCCGCTCACCCGCAACGATCTCATACCGACCTTCTGTAATCGGACGAACTACAATGGGTTGCATAACGCCTTGTTGCTTGATTGACTCTGCCAGTTCTTCAAGAGCTGTTGGATCCATATCCCGGCGGGGCTGATATTGCCCGCGCTGAATGAGCTCAACCGGTAAATCCCGAAGCTCTTTGTCCTGAATGCTCTTTTCTTCGGAAATCGAGGCTTGAGAGTTTTTCAATAAAGCTCCCAACCCCTTACCACCTAAGCCTTTAGTTTTTTTAACCATGGGGGATCCATTTGACATGTAGCGTATTGAACCTTTTTATCGTAAGAAACCGACTTAACCCACTCGACCTTGTGGTTCAGAAAATCAGGATACTCGGCGTAAGTCTTTGAATTATGATGCTGCACTGCAGTCGCAGCGCATCACGCTGGTTCTGCAGCTTTCGAACTGTTGCGGATTTTGGCTTTTCGTACGATTTCACCTGCCACAGCGAGGTAGGCTACAGCACCACGGGATGACTTATCGTATTTCAGTGCGGGTAATCCATGACTGGGCGCTTCAGCCAAGCGAACATTTCGGGGAACAACCGAGCCGTAAAGCTTATCCTCGAAGTACTCTTTCAGCTGTGCGGATACATCAAGGGTTAAACTGTTACGCGGGTCGTACATCGTCCGTAACAGACCCTCCACTTCTAACCCGGGATTGACCGTTTCTCGAATTTGTTCGATCGTGCTCATTAATGCCGCCAGACCTTCCAGTGCATAATATTCACACTGCATCGGTATCAGCACACTATCTGCTGCAGATAACGCATTTACCGTTAACATGTTCAATGATGGAGGACAATCGATAAGCACAAAGTCATAGCGATCCCGAATACTGTTTAATGCCAGTCGCAAACGATGTTCCCGGCCGATTTCACTCATTAGCTCAACTTCAGCGGCGGTCACATCACCATTCGATGGTAATACATCAATATCAGCATTCTCGGAATGGACGATGACTTCGTCGATTTCCTTCTTTTTGGTCAACACTTCATAAACGGTATGCTCGACCTCATACTTGTCAATACCGCATCCCATGGTCGCATTACCCTGAGGATCCAGATCAACAAGTAACACCTTGCGTCTCATTGCAGCCAAAGACGCGGAGATATTTACACAACTGGTGGTTTTTCCAACCCCGCCTTTCTGGTTAGTCACTGCCATTATTCTGGCCATTGAGTAACTCCCTCAATCTGATAATGTGCCAATGATAAGCAAATGGCGTTCAGCTTCACAGTCTGGAAGCATTAGTTTTTCGGTTTTTTTTACTTCGTATCCATCGGGCAGAGCTTCCAGTTCCTGACTCGGAAATATACCTTTCATTGCCAGAAAAACCCCGTTATCACCGGGTAAATGTGCACACCAGTTCACCATGTTCTCAATTGCAGAGAAAGCGCGGGATAAAACCAGGTCAAACGGTTTATCCGGATGAAATTCATCAACTCGGGAATGGATAATTTCGATGTTCTGAAGATCCAGATCGAGTTTACATTGTGTCAGGAATCTCGTTTTTTTACTGTTACTATCCAACAGCGTAAAAGCACGATCCGGATACATGATAGCCATAGGTATGCCGGGTAACCCCGGCCCAGTACCCACATCAATAATTCGCTGTCCAGTAATGTAGGGCGTCAACGTCAGACTATCCAGCAGATGTTTGCTAACCATTTCGGACGGATTTCGAATTGCGGTCAAATTGTACGCTTTATTCCACTTGACCAGTAACTCAAGATAATCAAGTAACTGATCCTGTTGACCGGGCAGTAATTCAAGCTGCAGATACTTCACCCCAGCCTCAAGTTGCTTTGCCAGCAGTTCCCGATCTATCAAAGCCATGTTCATTAGTTTAACTGTTTTCCTTTAAATTACGATCCGTATATGAAGCTTATCGATTCCGAAACGCATATCGAGATCAAGCTGATACCTTGGTCAGCATAGAGCGTTTTTTCAACTGGATAATTAACAACGAAACCGCTGCTGGCGTCATTCCCTGTATGCGGGATGCCTGGGCAATCGTTGCGGGTTTTACCTGCACCAGTTTTTGTTGCAGTTCGTTTGAGAGGCCGGAAATTGAACAATAATCGAAATCATCCGGCAACGCTGTGTTTTCATAACGTTGCAGGCGCTCGATTTCTTCTTGCTGGCGTGAAATATACCCTTCATATTTCACCTGAATTTCCAATTGTTCTGCAACTTGTCGATTTTCGATCACGGTATCAGTAATCGATTCAATTCGCTCGATCGTTAACTCAGGCCGACGTAATAAATCGGCCAGACAGTATTCTCGATTCAACGGACGCTCAAGAAATTGATTTGCTTTTCGAGCTTCAGCACTGTCAGGCTGGATCCAGGTTGAATTGAGGCGCTGACGCTGCTGTTCAATAGCCTCCCGTTTCTCGCAAAACGCCTGCCAGCGATCATCATCAACAAGCCCCAATTCTCGGCCTTTTTCGGTAAGCCGTAAATCGGCATTATCTTCACGCAGCAGCAGGCGATATTCCGCGCGACTGGTAAACATCCGATAGGGTTCTTTAGTCCCCAACGTAATCAAATCATCAACCAAAACCCCCAGGTAAGCCTGGTCTCGAGTTGGCCACCAGGGATCTTTTTCCTGAGCTCGAAGTGCTGCGTTTACACCAGCCAATAAACCTTGTGCACCCGCTTCTTCGTAGCCAGTGGTACCATTGATTTGCCCGGCAAAATACAGGTTGTGGATAAATTTGTTTTCAAGTGAATGCGTCAATTCCTGAGGATTAAAGTAATCATATTCAATCGCATATCCCGGGCGTGTAATGTGAGCATTTTCGAACCCTCGAATTGATCTCACCGCGGCGATTTGAATATCGAACGGTAACGATGTCGAAATTCCGTTCGGATAAAGCTCATGGGTCGTTAAGCCTTCCGGTTCGACAAAAATCTGGTGCGAGTCCTTGTCGGAAAAGCGGTTTATTTTATCTTCAATAGACGGACAATATCGGGGCCCAACACCTTCAATCTTCCCCGTAAACATGGGTGAGCGATCAAATCCACTGCGAATAATATCATGTGTTTGTTCATTGGTTTTCGTGATGTAGCAGGAAATCTGCTGCGGATGATCTTCAAGACGACCCATGTATGACATCACTGGTACAGGCGTATCTCCGGGCTGTTCTTCCATAACCGAAAAATCAACACTTCGTGCATCAATACGGGGTGGCGTACCTGTTTTCAGGCGATCAACCTGAAACGGAAGCTCCCGCAAACGTTGTGCCAGTGCAATGGAAGGCGCATCACCGGCACGACCACCGGACGAATTTTGCATCCCGATGTGAATAACACCACCGAGAAATGTTCCCGTCGTCAAAACCACCGTTTGAGCATGAAAACGAACCCCCATGTTCGTCACAACCCCTTTGACAGTCTCCCCCTCGACCATGATGTCATCTGCGGCTTGTTGAAACAAATCGAGGTTAGGCTGATTTTCAAGGATACTTCGAACGACCTGTTTGTACAGCAATCGATCCGCTTGAGCACGAGTTGCACGAACCGCAGGCCCTTTGCGCGAATTTAATACTCGAAATTGAATCCCCCCCCGATCCGTAGCCAGCGCCATTGCACCACCCAAGGCATCAATCTCTTTCACCAAATGGCTTTTGCCAATACCACCAATCGCCGGATTACATGACATTTGGCCCAAAGTCTCTATATTGTGGGTCAAAAGCAGGGTGCTACATCCCATTCGAGCAGCAGCTAATGCGGCTTCTGTGCCCGCATGTCCACCACCAATCACAATGACATCATAACGCTTTGGATAATCCACTATTGAACCCTCTTTACATGTAACCCGTAACTTGCATATAACCCATAGATCGCTCGAATACGCTTCGGCCGCGCGCATTATACTGTATTGATTCAGAGATTATCAGTATCACTTGGTTATATTTTAACCTTTTTAACGTAACTACTTTCGAACTCGAATCGAAACCCGTGCAAATGAGTTATCAACAACGCATAAAATTTCCAATCTGACAAGGCTATTTTTTACTCATATTGGCTATAAAACAGGTTATTATCATTTTAATCAGTAGCTTATATACGCTTTCTGCAACGTTTATTAAGTAACTTATCCACAACATTCAGAAGCAAAACGCGAGACTGAAAACATGTCAATATATTGTTTTTATTTAAATTTTTTTTTGAATTTAGAATAAAAAAACAGTTGACAAAAAAGATATCCACAGTTTTGAATAATTTATTGACTGTGTAAAACTGGGAGCGCTGATAACCGGTTCATTTGGGGATAAGTTTTTAGCGGGGAATACGAAAATTTGCAGCACTCATCAAATCAATGCCACATTTCAATTGGGAAACCCAATCTAAAAATGCCTTTATCATCGTTTTTCCCTTAAAATACTTACCATGTTGCGGCACAATCATTTCAACATCCAATTGACGTACCATCTCCACCCAAAGCCGTGTTATTTTTTGGGAACCCATATAGCGCCGATGAAAACCTGCCATGTTCTGTATATGCTGTTCAAAATCACTGACTTCCAGCTCTCCATCAGCCCCCATTGAGGCGCCGATATCACCGGAAAACAAAATTTTGCTGACCGGATCATAAAATTGGATATTCCCGACCGAATGTAAAAAGTGTGCAGGCAGACAAATAATTTCGGTAGCACCAAATGGAACACGCATCCCTTCGTCCGGTACAGCGATGATGCGATCAAAAACGGCACCCGCCAGAGTTTTATTGACATATTCTGAGGCTAAATGTGGTAAAAAGCGTGCCCAAAGTCGCGGAGTAATGACACTACACTGAGTGTGTAATAACCATTTGTCTAATGACGAAATAATATCGGGGTCTTGGTGTGAAGCAAAAATATAGCGTAGCGCTTTTAAATCATAATCTCTGGCTAATTCAATCGTAAGCGCGTTATAGGTTAAGTCTCCACCCGGGTCGATTAGCGCAAAATCATCACCGTCAGCAATTAAAAATTGATTGGACTGAACCCCTTCTCCTTCAACCAAATCACTGAAAAGCAAGCATCGATGCTGATTTTCATTAAATAGTTCAGTAGGCCTTACTGTAAATACTTGGGCTGCCTTCATAGCATGACCTCAGCCGGATGATATTTGAGCAGTATAGACCAAAGAATCTGAACAACAACGGATTGAAAAATTACTTGCCGATACAAAAACTGGAAAAGATGTGATCCAGAAGATCATCCGAACTAAAGGTTCCGGTTATTTCACCCAAGTGTTGTTGGGCATTGCGAAGATCTTCAGCAACCAACTCACCCGCTCCAAAACCTAACAGTTGATCCTTCGCATTTTGCAATGCCGATAATGTTTCCTCCAAGGCAGTTAAGTGCCTTCTTCGAGCAGTAAAGCTGCCTTCAGTCGAGGCGTTGTAACCCATACATTGCTTCAAATGCTCACGCAGAACATCAATACCTTGAAGCTGTTTGGCTGAAATATTAATTACGGGGTGCTCGCCAGTCATATCCAGTCCGGGATCTACCCCCAATTGATCAATTTTATTGCGAATAATGGACACTTTGCTTAAATCAGGCAGCTCAGCGGCGATTTCTGGCCAAATGGAATCCATATCCATTGTTTGGGATTGAGCGCCATCAACAACAAGTAACACCCGGTCAGCATCATTGATTTCACGAATTGCGCGTTCAATTCCAATCTGTTCGACTTCATCCGGGCTTTCACGTAATCCGGCAGTATCGATAATATGCAAAGGCATGCCATCAATCAGAATATGTTCACGCAAAACATCCCGAGTCGTGCCCTCGACAGACGTCACGATAGCCGACTCTTTTTCAGCCAGTGCATTCAAAAGGCTCGACTTTCCTGCATTAGGCCGACCAGCAATCACAACATTCATACCATCCCGCAGTATTGCACCTTGATTAGCCTTTTTTTGCACTGCTCTGACCTGATCAATCAACTGCTCAAGGTCATGTTGAACCTTACCATCTGCGAGAAAATCAATTTCTTCCTCTGGAAAATCAATTGCAGCTTCCACATACATGCGCAGATGAATCATTTCATCCAGTAGTTTATTCACTTCCTGGGAAAAACCACCTTGCAAAGATCGAAGTGCACACTGCGCGGCTTGAACTGATTCTGAATCAATCAAATCCGCGATTGCTTCAGCCTGAACCAAATCAATTTTGTCGTTTAAAAACGCCCGTTCGGAAAATTCCCCGGGACGCGCGAGTCGCGCCCCAAGCTCGACAGTTCGTTGCAATAACATATCCATCACAACTGTACCGCCATGACCCTGTAACTCAAAAACATCTTCACCGGTGAAAGAATGCGGGCCCGCAAAATACAGAGCAATACCCTCGTCTATTTTTTCACCAAGTCGATTAAGAAATGGGCCAAAATGAGCATAACGCCGCTTAGGCGGGAAACCCAAAATTTTTTCGGCAATGGTAAAAGCCTTTGCACCAGACACCCGCACAATGCCCACACCGGCTTTTCCCGGTGCGGTAGCAATGGCAGAAATCGTATCCTGTTCAATGGATTTCATTCAGGTTTGATTCCGTTAAACTTTTTTGGCATCGGCACCTTCAATCTGGCGCGTGATATACCACTGCTGAGCAATCGACAGAATATTGTTCACCAACCAGTAAAGTACAAGACCTGAAGGGAACCAGAGGAAAAATACCGTGAAAATTATCGGCATCATCTTCATGACACGGGCTTGAACCGGATCCGGTGGTGTTGGGTTAAGATGCATTTGAATAAACATCGTTGCCCCCATCAGAATCGGTAACAGGAAATACGGATCTTTTTGCGACAGATCCACAATCCAGAACGCAAATGGAGCATGCCGTAATTGCACACTTTCCATCAAAACCCAGTACAACGCGATAAACACTGGCATTTGCACCAAAATCGGTAAACAACCACCCAACGGATTGATTTTTTCTTTACGATAGAGCTCCATCATGGCTTGCGACATTTTTTGTCGATCATCGCCGTATTGCTCTTTCATACGTTGCAGTTGTGGTGCAACTTTACGCATACCTGCCATCGATCGATAACTGGTTGCAGACAGATGGAAAAACAATGCTTTTACAATCACTGTAACCAGAATGATTGCTACACCCCAGTTACCGACGAATCCATGCAATAACTCAAGTAACAAAAATAGTGGATAAGCAATGAAAAACAGAATGCCGTAATCAACAGTTAAATCAAGATTATTCGCTGCGCTTTCCAATTGGTCCAATAATTTAGGTCCAATAAACGCATTTGCAGTTATTTGTGCAGTTTCACCCGGTTGAACAACAGTAACCGGGCTGATAAAGCCCATCAGATGATTACCGGATTTAACTTTACTTTGATACGTGTGAGTAATTTCGTTATTTGGAATCCAGGCACTGATAAAATAGTGCTGAATAAATGCTACCCAACCACCTTGAACCGTCTGATTGATCGGTTTTTCTTTGAGGTCATCAAAAGAATACTTTTCATAAGGTTCATTTGGTGTAGAAAGCACCATACCTAAAAAGGATTGCATTCCCATACTGTTTTGTTGAGAGGGATCTGCAGACTGATCACGTACGATTTTTGCCGAAAAATTGCCTTCCCAAACTTCAGAAGAATTATTTTCAATGATGTAGTCGACTTTGATCAGATAGCTTCCACGGGTCATTGTGAATCGTTTAGTCACTTTGACTCGATTAGGGCTGTTGAAAACAAGATCAATTTTCAATTCATCTTCGTTTTCGTGTAATACAAATTCGTTTTGCGTTGTTTGATAGAGTGGCATTGGGCCATTTCGACTGGAATCAAAACCATTTTTACCAAACAAACCACTTTCTAAAACATAACGGCGCGCAGCATTATTTTGTAAAAGTGATAGTGCTGTATCTGAATTAAGTGTTTCGTTATAACCAGGTAACAACGCCTGGACAATATTGCCTCCACGGGGATCAATTATAAGATCCAAAACATCAGTTTTGATTTCAATTAAAGTTGTGGATTGTGAATTGGCAATCGAAGACTCGCCAACGGTAGGCTCATTTCTCTGTTCAGGTGGTTCAAATTCATCGCTCCCAACAGTTTCAGGTGAAGGGTTGGATGGTAAAGCGAGTGACTCGGGTTGCTGAACTTGAGTGGGAGTCTGTGTAACTTGCGGCTGTCCATAGTCTTCATTCCAGGCCAAAACCATCAGGTAAGAAACAATGGCAAGCCCAATGAAAATTATTCCTCTCTGTAAATCCATAGTTTTTCGCCAATTAGTGAGAATGATCTTTGTGATTACAAGAACAGCGTCGTTCAACCGGTGGAGGAACTGGATCTAAACCGCCGTCCGAAAATGGGTGACAACGTGATAGCCGTTTAATTGCGAGAAAACTGCCTCGGATGGCACCATGTTGTTGGATTGCTTGGAATGCGTAGGCGGAACAAGTGGGATAATATCTGCAGTGACTGCCCATCAATGGACTGATGCAGTATTGATAAAACTTGATGATGGCAAGAAACAAACTGCGCATGTTTGTAATCGTTCTACCAGAAATAGGTCAGTTTGCGTGTTCTTGATGTCGTTTAATCAATTTTTTCCAAAGTCGATCGGATTCTTTGTTAAACGTGGTCAAATCCACATCATTCACGCCTTTTCGCGCCAGTATGACAATATCAACTGCCGGTAATCTTGAACAATTCAAACGAAAGGATTCTCTGAATAATCGTTTGAGCTTGTTTCGACGCACTGCAAGCTTAATGTTTTTTTTTGAAAAAACAAAGCCAATGCGCGGATGATCAAGAGAATTGGACACAGTTAAGAGCAGAAAATGTTGATTTCCGGCTTTAATCTGAACATTGTCAAATACTCTACGAAAGTCCTCAGCATTCAACAGGCGTGATTGCCGAGGAAACTCGTAAGAAGTCATAAAACGGTTCCGTATTAAGCGGAAAGAGATTTACGACCTTTTGCTCTACGGGCATTGATAATTTTACGACCATTGGCAGTTGCCATTCTCGCACGAAAACCGTGTGCACGCTTACGCTTTAATACGCTTGGTTGAAAGGTTCTTTTCATAACTCGTTCTCACCTGACTGATTCGATCAGTATAGAAAATATACTAAAAATGGGAGCGAGATTTTAGAGAAAAATAGATTGGATTTCAATCTATATATTTTAAGGGATTTTAATTCTTGTGAATGCTTATAAATAGATTTTAGGGTTTTTATGTTTTAAGGATTGTTGATGTTGTTATTATTTAAGGCAGTGCTTTTTCGTGGAAAAGTCAAAAAAATACATAAATTACAATCGATTACCAGTTTAATAAGTAGGCGCGTAAAGTCTGTATGGGCATAGGAGTTTCCTGTGAAATACCTTGGCTCGAATTGTGGAAAACTTTGTCCATCGGGATACCAATAAGTTTTCCACAGGGTGATGAACAAGGTTATGAATAACTTATCCACATGACGGAATTTTAAAAAAATGAATTATTTTTTTAACTGAATTTGTTAACAATGTTGTGATTAAGTTCTTAAAATATTGTTTATAAAAGATAAAGATATTCACAGGTGGTTTAATAAACAATTTATAAGGGGTGGAATGAACTTTAAATTGGGATTAGAATTTCACGCAGTCATTGGGGAATACGCTGTTATCGTATTGAATTGGGCTTAAGTTGATCGATTTTTAGATGGTGGTCTGTGTATAAGTGATCAAATGATCGGTTTACATCACAAGTTCACATTAGTGATAAAAAAAGTGATAACAAATTAGCTCGTTGAAAAGTCGAAATATGCGTGTTTAGTGAAAATTGCTTGTTTACATCAACTACATCGCAATTATGTGCATGGTGCATATTTACGGTGGTGAATAGATCGTCAGCGTTCATCGACAAACGGGTTAATCCACTATCGTCACTCTATTGCTTGGCCGAATGATGATTTTTGGGTGGACGCGAATTAGATTTACCGTTCTGATGAGTTTCTTTTGACAGTTGACTAATTTCCTGACCAATTGTTCAGGAATACGTCGTCATGGTTAGAATACGGGCAGTATTGATGATTCCGGTTACGAACCGGTTTTTTTATATCTGGAACCCTTTCCGGCTGGTATTAAAGTTTGATCCACAAGTAAAACTTAACAATATGATGT